>NZ_JACNME010000017.1 GCF_014270065.1 Quadrisphaera sp. RL12-1S
CTCGCGGGCCGGGCGCAGCCGCAGCCGGCCGCGGCGGCGGGCCCGCGCGCGGGCGCCGGCGTAGGCGGCGTTGCCGGCGGCGGTGCCGAACAGCAGCGACAGCAGCGAGCCGCCGATGAGCGCGAACAGCACGATCCCGATGAGGTAGAGCAGCGTGACGAAGCCCTCGCCGTAGGTGGTGAAGTCCATGAACGACACCCCGATGACCAGCAGGTCCACCACCTGCAGCGGGAACAGCAGCGTGCCCGCCATGACCCGCACGTAGGAGCGCAGGGCGTGCCCGCCGTCCCCGGCGATGGCGGGGAGGAGCCCGAACTGCCCGAAGACGGGGATGGCGTACACGGCGATCTGCCGCAGCACGAACGCGAACAGCACCACCAGGAGCAGCGGGAAGAGGAACGCGACCAGCAGCAGCGTGGCCAGCAGGGCGCCCGGGGAGTCGCCGAGGAGCAGCCCGTGGGACAGCTGGGCGGTGAGCTCGGTGACGCGCGCGGCGAAGACGCCCGCGAAGGCGCCGGTGACGGCCAGCACGCCGGCGTCGACGAGGAGCACGAAGAACGGCACCGAGAACGCCACCGGCAGTCCCACGGCCAGCAGGGCGAACGAGCGCCCGGCCGAGCGGACGCCCTCCACCGCCCCCTCCAGGACGAGGCTCACCAGCCAGCGGACCACCGCCACCACCAGCGCGACAGCGCTGAGCAGCGCCCAGTGCCACAGGTAGACCTGCCAGTACGTGCCGCGCAGCGGGTTGAACGCCACGTAGGTGGTCACCGCCGTGACCGTGTAGGAGAACAGCCAGCCCACGGACTCGGCGAGGGTGGCGGCCAGGCAGTCGTCGGCGGCGTACGGCGCGGTGAGCCAGCCGAGGAGGCCGCTGGGGCACGCGGCCGCCGTCGTCGTCCCCGGGTCGGTGGGCGCCGACGGCGTCACGGAGGGCGCGGGGCTGGGAGTGGGGCTCGTAGACGGGCTCGTGGACGAGGTCGTGGACGAGGCGGCCGGGGCGGGGCTCGGCACCGGCAGCGCGGCCGAGGCGATCGCGGCACCCGTGGGGACGAGCACCAGCAGCAGGGCCACGAGCAGCGACGCGGCGGCGCCCCCGGGGGTGCGCGGCTCGGGGCGCTCGGCCGGGCCGCCCGCCGTCGGGGCTGCGGAGCTGACGGCGGCCGGGCTCATGAGAGCAGGTCGAACCAGCCGAGGGTGAAGGTCGAGAAGGTGCCGATGATGAGGATCACGAGAGCGCAGCCGACCGCGGAAAGCAGGTGCCCGGTGGCCCGTCCGCCCTTGCGCAGGCTCCCGACCGCCGCGACGAGGGAGACCGCGAGCCCGAGCACCGCGGCCACGAGCACGAGGAACAGCACCACGCCGAGCAGGCGGCCTGCGGGCCCGGCGAAGCCGCCGAACGGCCCGGGCGTCGGGGAGGCCTCGGCGAGCATGCGCTGGAGGAACTCGCGCGTGCTGCCGTAGTCGGTGCTGCCCGACGCCGAGGCGCTCGGCAGGGGCGTGGCGGACGGGGACGGCGACGTCGCCGTCATCACCCAACCCATGAGCCCCATGAGTCACATTTGTACCACCATGAGGGGGCATGCGCCGCTACTCCCCGATCGCGACCTCCGCCCCGAGGCGCGCTCCACGCAGGAGCGCCAGGCGGTCGCCGCTCCAGAAGGTGCCCGGGTCGTAGGCGTTGACGGGCCGGTCCCGGGGCAGCAGCCCCATCGCCTGGTACGCGCTCGCCACGACCTCCGCGCAGTACGCCGTGGCCGCGCTCGCCCGCACGCGGGCGCGCCCGCGCAGCCACCGGCCGGCCAGCGCCGCCGTCGCCGGGAACGGCGTCCCGTCCCTGCGCGCGACCTCCTGCAGCAGCGCGTCCTCCGCGAACCGCCCCAGCCCGCCCGGCACGTCGAGCTGGCGCAGCCAGGCGCGCTGGGCGTACCGGCCGCGCCACTGGTCGACGGCGGCGCGCAGGTCGTGCAGCTGCACGCCGCGGTGCTGCGTGCCCGTCCAGACGTCCACGAGGCCGCGGCCGAGCTCGGCGTGCCACATCAGCGGCGGCAGGTCGTCGAGCACCACCGCCATGCCCACGTGGTTGACCGGCGCGTTGGTCAGCGCGCGGATCGCGTGGTCGGCGGGGCTGCGCCCCCGGAACAGCCACAGGTCGCCGGTGCGGGTCAGCTCGACCGCCTCGTCGAGCGGGAGCCCTGTGCTGCGCGTCGCGTCCACGGCAGGATCCTGCCGTGGCACCGAGCGCGGACGACCCAGCGGCAGGCGGAGCAGCACGGCGAGCGGGACGGCGCGCCGGGCGCACCTCCCGGCGCTCGACGCTGCTCAAGCTCCTGGGGGTGGCGGGGCTGGCCGGCGTCGTCGCGACCGGCGCGGTGGTCGCCCGGGACACCCGGCGTCGCCAGCAGCTGACCCCCGACCAGGTGCGCGCGCGCCTGCACGAGCGGCACGCGGAGCTGGGCGCCGAGCGCGAGGGCTGACCTCAGAGGGCGCTGGCGCTGCGGGAGGAGGTCTCCGGCAGCACGATGCGCTCGCGCCCGGCGCCGGCCTCGGCCACCGTGCGGGCCAGCAGCTCGTCCACCGTCTGCGCGCGCGGCCGGGGCACCACGACACCGCTGGCCACCGCCTCGACCACCGCGCCCAGGCGCTGGTCGAAGCTCGCGCGGGAGAACCCCTCGGCGTGGCGGCGCACGCGCGCCGGGTCGAGCCCGGTGGCGTCGAAGGAGGCCAGCGCCTGCGCCCACGCGTCGACCTCGCCCTCGGGGCCGACCTGCTCGACCAGCTCCCCGGACAGACCGGGCAGCACGGTGTCGAGAGCGCCGCCCTCGCCGGCGGCGATGACGGGGGCCCCGCAGGCCATGGCCTCCACCGGCACGATCCCGAAGTCCTCCACGCCGGGCATGAGCAGCGCGCGGCAGCGGCGGAACAGGTCGCGCAGCTCGGCGTCGCTGACCCGCCCGAGGAAGGTGGTGCCCGGACCGGCCAGCGCCTCCACGTCGTGCCGGGCGCGTCCCTCCCCGGCCACCACCAGGCGCACCCCGGCGCGGGCGGCGGCGCGGACGGCCAGGTCAGGGCGCTTGTAGGGCACCATCCGCCCGGCCAGCAGGAAGAAGTCCTCGCGGGGCACCGACGGGTCGGGCGCGTAGTAGCCGGTGTCCACCGGGGGCGCCACCACCTGCGCCTCGCGGCCCCACCACCGGCGGATCCGCTCGGCCACGCACGTGGAGTTGGCCAGCAGCGTGTGCACGCGCTGCGCCGCGGCGACGTCGTGCCGCTTGAACGCCGCCGAGAACGCCGCGAGCGCCGCGGTGCCGGGCCCGCGGCCCTCGCTGGAGCGCAGCGCGGCGTCCCAGACCCAGCGGGCGGGGGTGTGCACGTAGGCGACCACGGGTGCCCTGCTGGCCAGGGCCACCTGCGTGGCGAAGGCGTGGTGGGAGGCGACGACGACGTCGGACGGCGGCAGGCGCAGCGCCCTCATGGCCACCGGCAGCGCGGGCAGGAGGTGGGAGTAGGTGCTGCCGCGCAGCAGCCGCGACAGCGGGGTGCTGCGCAGGCGGTGCTCCAGGTCCGGGGCGATGACACCGGGCCGGGCGACGGGCGCGAGCACGGCGGCGTCGCGCCAGTGGCGCGCCATCGCCTCCACCACCGCCTCCGAGCCCCCGTGCTCGGTGAAGCGCTCGTGGACGATCGTGACGCGGTGCGCGGTGGACATGGGAGGCCTTCCGGTGGACGACGGCTTCCGGACCTCCATCGTGGCCGCCGAGGCGGCGCCGCACAGGCGATTGCCCAAACCGCGGAGGTTTCGGGCAGGTCCGGCGCACCGGGACGTACCGGACTCCCGACCGCCCCAACGGCCCCGTCCCGGGCTGCGATCACCGGCCGGGACGAGCACCATCCGCTCCATGCCGTGGCGCTGCCGCCTGGGCCTGCACCGCTGGGTGCTGTGGCCCTCCGCGCTGCGCCGCGAGCCGGGTGAGTCCCCGTACTACTGCGCGCGGTGCGGCCGGGAGCGCCTCGTGGTCTGACGGCAGGCGCCCCGGGGCGGCTCAGCCGGGCTCAGCCGACCGGGTCCGCGAGGCACCCGGCCACCACCTCGACGGTGGCCCGGGCGAAGGGGGGCACGGCGCTCGCCTCCTCGTCACCCTGCTGGCCGGTGGCCAGCGCGCGCAGCACGACGCCGTCGCGCAGGGCCACGAGGGTGCGCCCGAGCTCTGCGGCGGAGACGTCGGCCCGCAGCTGCAGCCCGGCGAGCGCCAGCAGCTCGGCCACCAGCTCACCGGTGGCCCGCTCCTCGCGCGCCCCCTGCTCGCACAGCCGCTGCGCGACGGCCGGGCGCGCCGCGGACAGCGCCACGAGCAGCAGGCGGAGCCGGTCGTGGCCCTCGAGGTCCTCGTCGGCGAGCACCGCCGCAGCCGCGGCCTCCAGGGACGCGACGAGGCGCTGCCACCCGCCGCCCCCGTCGGCGAAGGGCGCCAGCGCCACCGCGCGGATCCGTCCCAGCACCTCCCAGCGCACCCGGCGCACGCGGTGGGCCGCGTAGGCCAGGAGGTCCTCGACGTAGTCGTCCTGGCTGCGCCAGCGGTCGCGCAGCTGCGCGGCCGTGGGCCGGGGGGTGCCGGCGGGTAGGCACCGGCCGGCGGCCTCCACCGCGGCGGCCGAGAGCAGGCCGAAGAAGCGGGGCTGCGCGGCGATGGCGGCGCTCACCCTGCCGGACGGCCCGGTGGCCACCACCCCGAGCTCCTGCCCCAGCACGCCCGTGCCGCCGTGCAGGAGCTGCCTGGTGATCACGTCGTGGGCCAGGCGGTGGCGGGCGGCCGATGTGCGCCGCGAGCCGGTGACCGGGTCCGTGAGGTGCACCAGCACGTCGGAGACGTCGCCGGTGCCGGGTCCGGGCCACAGCGGGCGGCCCTCGGGCGGGCCCGCCGCGGTCCGGCCACCGCCAGCCCCCGGGTCGGGCTCGAAGCTGCGCCGGGCCAGCGCCATCCCGGCCGTCACCAGCACCCGCACCGACTCCTCGACCAGCTCGGGCGGCTCACCCGCCGCGATGAGGCGCAGGTTGGCCCCCTCGGCCACGGCCGACAGCGCCGAGCTGGTCCGGTGCAGGTCGGCACCGGCGCGCAGCCGGTGCCCGACCCGCTCGAAGCAGCGCTCCCACACCTGGCCCCAGCGCGCGGCCCCGGCGCGGTAGTGCGCCTCCCGCTGGCGGCGCAGCACGGGGTGCTCGGAGGCCAGCGCGGTGGCCACGAGCTCCAGGCGGGTGCTCACGGGCAGGCCCGCGGTCACCAGGTGGGCGCGCGCCAGCGCCTCGGCCACGGCGGGCAGCTCCCCCGCCGAGGAGGGCGGGGCGAGGTGGCGGGTGCGCTGCTCGAGCAGGTCGTCCCAGTGGCGGCGCCACAGGACGTGGGCCAGCAGGTCCTCGACGAAGTCCCGCTGGATCGCCCAGCGGTCGCGCAGGTGGCTGGTGGTCACGCGCAGGGGGCCCACGGCGGTGGCCGCCGCGCACACCCGGCTGGCCGACAGCAGGTCGAAGAAGCGCACCGGCCGGCGCGCGCCCTCGACGTCGTCGTCCTGACCCGCGGACCCCACCTCGGGCCCCTCGGCGGGCACCAGGGTGCCCAGCTCACGCTGGAGCACCAGCACCCCGGCCTCGAGCAGGGCGCGGGTGACCGGGTCCGTGGCCAGGCGGCGGCGGGCCGGCTCGGTGCGCCGGGTGGAGGTGGCGGGGTCGGTGAGCCGCGCCAGGACGTCGCCGAGGCCCTCCTCCCCGCCGTGCTGCTCCACCGCCACCCCCCCTCGCCCGCCCTCGGGCGCTCCCGGGCGCTCCCGTGCGCTCCCGTGCGGCCCCCGGCGGCCCGGACGCCCCGCCCGCAGCGGGTGATCATCTTGGCGCGACCAGCGGCGACGCGCCGCTCGGAACGGGCCTCGCACCTCCTCGAGTGCTCGTGGAAGTCACGTCCAGGCCTGGCCGTGGGCCCGCGGGGTCGCGCACCCTGCCCCTGCCCGTATCAGGGCGCAACACCAGGGGGGACCATGCACGAGGACAGAGGCGGTCGCGCCACGGCGCAGGCCGAGAGGCGGCTGCTCGTCCGCCAGGGCGGCCAGGAGCCGTCCGCGGTGGTGGGGCGGGTGGCGGTCGCGGGGCCCCTGCAGCAGCTGGCGGTGGTCGGCGGGCACCCGCTGGGCCTGCTCGGGCTGTGCGGTGCGCTCGCCGGCTCGCACCAGCTGTCCCGCCTCACCGCGAGCACGGCGCGCGGCACCGTCCTGGCCAACCTCAGCTGCGCCGGCTGCTCCCCCACCGCTGAGGAGCTGGCGCTCCTGGCCCGCGACCAGCGGCTGGTGCTGCTGGTCGGGCAGGGGACGCTGGGGCTGGCCGAGGAGGCCCTGGCGCGCGGCGCCCTCGCCGCGGTGGGCGCGTGGGAACCGGTGGCGGAGGTGCGCCGGGCCGTGCGCGCCGCCGGGGCCGGCGAGCCCTGCACCAGCGCGTCGGTGCGGGCCGCGGGAGCCCGCGTGCGGGAGGTGCGCGGGCTGCTGTCGCGCCAGGAGCAGGAGGTGCTGCGCCTCTACGGCGCCGACCTGCCGGTCAAGACCGTCGCCCGGCGGATGGGCATCACCGTGGGCACCGCCAAGGAGTACCTCAAGCGGCTGCGGGCCAAGCTCGCCGCCCGCGGCATCGCGGTGAGCACCAAGGTGGACCTGCGCGTGCTGGCCGAGGAGCTGGGGCTGCTCAGCCCCGCCCAGCGCTGCGGGTCGGGGGCGCCCGTCGTGGACGTGCGCACGCTGCGCGAGGTGGCCGGGTAGCGGGTCAGGCGGTGACCACCGGACGCGGCGCGGTCACCACGGAGAAGTCCGGCAGCGCCGACGGCACCGGGAGCAGCAGCACCTCGGACAGCGGCGCGCTGCGCGGCGCCGGGACCAGCACGAACGCCGGGACGGCGGGAGCGGGTGCCGCCGTCCCGGCGCGCCGGCGCACGGCGGACGGGCGGGCGAGGGGTCCCGGGGCCTCGACCGGGCGCTCGACCGGGCGCTCGACCGGGCGCTCGACCGGGCGCTCGACCGGGCGCTGGGCGAACACCAGCCGGGAGGTCACGGCGAACGAGACGACGCACGAGACGGCCGTGGCCAGCAGCGCGCTGACCAGCGGCGGCGCGTCCAGCAGGCGGTGCGCCGCGGCGAAGCTCGCGGAGTTCACGCCGAAGCCGAGCACCGCGGCGGCGTTGAAGAGCGCCAGGCGCCGCAGCACGTGCGCGCGGCCCTCCCCGCCGCTGCGGCGGGACGCCCAGGTCCAGCAGTAGCTGGCGGTGAAGTTGGCCTGGGTCGCCACCACGAACGCCGTGGCGTTGGCGACCTCCGCCAGCACCAGCGGCAGCAGCGAGGTCATGACGGCCAGGTGCACCAGCGTCGAGCCGACGCCCACCACGAGGAAGCGCGCACGGGGGTCACGGCTGGCCACCGCGAGCGCCCTGACTGCTGAGCGCGGTCCCAGCGCCTCGGCGCGCTGCACGTCCATGGTCCTCCCTGCACCGGAACGGGCCGGATGCGAGGAGTATGGGACGGCCGCGCAGCGCCGCGAGGCGTTTCCGCGCAGCTGGCCCTCCCCCGTCCGGGAGGGGCCGCACGGGCCCGTCGGTGCACCCGGCCGGGTGGTCGGACGGCGGACGGGGTACCGCCCCGCGGCGGGCGCGCCTACCGTCGCCGGGCTGGTCGCGCCGCTCCCCCGCGCGCAGCGGGGAGGACGACGTGGAGCACGTGGACGAGACGGCGCCGCCCGGCGCCCACCCGGGTCCCGCCGACTCCCCGTGGCGCGCCCCGACCTCCCCCGCCCCTCCGCCCTGGGCGCAGCACCCCCAGCAGCCGCCGGCGCCGTGGCTGGCCGAGCCCCGCGGGAACCCCGCGGCCGTCTGGTCCTGGGTGGTCGCGGTGCCGTGCGCCGTGCTGGGGCTGGTGCTGGGCGTCCTCGGTCTCGTCCGCTCCCGGCGGCGGGGAGGCGCCGGCTTCGCGCACGCCGTGGTGGGGACGGTGCTGTCCGTCGTCGTCCTGCTGGTGAGCGCGGTGGGTCTGGCCGCGGGCGCGGTCGCGGCCCTGGTGGCCCTCGACGGGGACTCCGCTGCCGCCAGGACCCCCGACGGGACGGTGGCGTCGCTGTCGCAGCCGGAGCAGGCGTTCATCGACGACCTGTACGAGGAGACCTACCAGGCCTTCGACGACGCGACGCTGCTCGACATGGCGTACGGCTTCTGCGCGGACATGGACGCCGGCAGCTCCCCGGCCGAGGCCGACGCGTCCCTGGTGGACCGCTGGTCCCGCGACGACCTCACGCTCGACGCCGCCTACGACGTCGAGTGGTCGGCCACCGCCTCGCTGTGCGAGCAGCACGCCGAGGAGTTCCAGGCGTGGGACCCCTCGACCACCGACACCCCCGGCAGCACCACCACCACCACCACCACCACCACCGTCACCGTCGCCACGACGACGACCGCGGCCACCTGGTCGCTCTGACCCGGTGGCAGGATGGGCGGCCCGGCCGGGACCAGGTCGGGCACTGGTGAGGAGGCAGCCGTGAGCACACCGTCCGCCTCTCCCGCCACGTCCGCCGGCAGCGGCGGCTCCGGCGCACCGGTGACGCCCGCGGGCGGGATCCCCACCGGCGGCCTGCCCGCGGGGCTCATGACCGTCGGCGAGATGGCCGAGCGCGTCAACCTGTCCCACCGGACCGTGCGCTACTACGACGACGAGGGGCTGCTGCCCGCGCGGCGCTCCCCCGGCAACTACCGCCTGTACGGCCAGGACGCGCTGGCGAAGATGCTCACCATCCGGCGCCTGAAGCCGCTGGGCTTCACCCTGGACGAGATGCGCGAGGTGCTCGCCCTGCTCGACGCGGTGGCCGCTCCCGGCGCCGCGGACGACGCGGGACGCGCCGAGCGCCTCGAGCAGCTGGTGGCCCTGGAGGCCGACGTGCGCCAGCGGCGCGACAAGCTCGTGGAGCAGCTGGCCGGCGCTGACGACCTGCTGGCGTCGCTGCGCCCGCTGCTGCCCTGAGCAGCTCCCGCTCGGCACCCACCCCACCCCCACCCCGCCCAGCCCCTCGCCGGGGCTTCGACGCAGGCCTGCAACCTTCCGTTCACGTGAAGGTTGCACGTTCACCTTGACGTAAGGGGAAGGTTGACGGACCGTGGTGGGGTGACCGCCACCGCGACGCCCCGCGACAGCGTCCCCGCTGCGCCCCTCGCTCGCGCACCGCGCCCCCGCACGCTCGCGCAGGCCTACGACCCGCGCAGCAACGCCTTCGACGTGCTGCGCCTGGCGCTGGCGGGCGCCGTGGCCGTCACCCACGCCATGCAGCTGGCCCTGGGCTGGCAGCCGAGCATCGGTGGCACCGAGGTCGGCGCCCTCGCGGTGGACGGCTTCTTCGTGCTCTCGGGCTTCCTCATCACGGCCAGCTGGCTGCGGCTGCGCTCGCCGGGCCGCTTCGTCTGGCACCGCGCCCTGCGGATCCTGCCGGGCTTCTGGACGTGCCTGCTGGTGACCGCGCTGGTCGTGGCCCCCCTGCTGGCCGTGCTGAACGGCGGCAGCGTGAGCGCCGTGCTCACGGGGCCGGGGTCGGCCACCACGTACGTGCTCCACAACGCCGGGCTGTTCATGGCCCAGTTCGGCATCGCCGGCCTGCCGGCGGCCACGCCGGACCCCGTGGTCAACGGCTCGCTGTGGACCCTGTTCTACGAGGCCCTCTGCTATGCGGCGGTCTTCGGGCTGGGCGTGCTCGGGCTGCTGCGCCGACGACCGCTGCTCGTGGTGGCCGGCGTGGCCGCGCTGCAGCTGGCCACCGCGGCCCAGGAGGCCACCGGGACGACGCTGCTCCCGGGTGAGAACCTCCCCCGCCTCCTGCTGCTGTTCGCCCTCGGCGCCGCCGCCCACCTGGTGGCCGACCGCGTGCCGGTGACCCCGGTGGCGCTGGCCGCCGCGGGCGCCACCCTGGTGGCGGGTCTGCTGCTGCTCGACGACTACCGCGCGCTGGGCGCACCCGGCTTCGCCCTCCTGCTGCTCGTGGTGGCCGCCCGCCTGCCCTGGCGCCCCCGCCTGCGGCGCGACCTGTCCTACGGGGCGTACGTCTGGCACTGGCCGGTGGCGCTGCTCGTGCTCAGCACGCCGCTGGCGGCCGCGCCGTTCGCCGTCGTCCTCCTCGCGGTGCTGGGCGGCACGGCGCTGGTGGCCCTGGCCTCCTGGCACCTCGTGGAGTCCCCGGCGCTGCGCCTCAAGGACCTGCGCTCCCCCCGGCGGAGGGACTCCGGCGGTATCCCCTCCGGCAGACCAGGACTTATCCGGTAAGCGGCCTGCGAGGATCTGGGCGATGGTCCTCACGGTGCAGCGCGCCGCGAGGGCGACGGTCGTCAAGGGGAGACACCTGTGGAGGAGAACGCAGTGGTGCTGGTGGGAGCGGTCGACGACCACCCCGTGGTGCTCGCGGGGCTGAAGACGGTCATCGAGGAGGCCGCACCGGAGGTGCGCCTGGTGGCCCACGCGCCGACCGTGGACGAGCTGCTCGCCGAACGGGACGACCTCGACGTGGTGCTGCTCGACCTGCGCCTCGGCGACGCCTCGACGCCCGGGACCAACACCGGGCGGCTGCTGGCCGCGGGCGCGCAGGTGGTGGTGTACACCGACGGCGCCAAGCCCGCCCAGGTCTACTCCGCGGTGGCCCGCGGCGCGCTGGGCGTGGTGCTGAAGGACGAGCCGCTCGAGGTGCTCGTGGAGGCCGTGCGCGCCGCGCACCGCGGCGAGGCCGTGGTGTCGGTGCGGATGGCGCGCGCCCTGGAGACCGCCCCCCACCTGGACGACCTGCTCTCCCCCCAGGAGCGGCAGGTGCTGAGGCTGTACGCCGCCGACCTGCCCGCCAAGTCCGTGGCGCGCCGCCTCGGCATCGGCGAGGGCACGGTCAAGGAGTACCTCAAGCGCATCCGCAGCAAGCTGGCCGCCGTGGACGTGCGCGCCTCCAGCAAGCTGGAGCTGCGCAACGTGGCAGAGACCATGGGCCTGCTCGACGACGATGACGCCACGAGCGGTGCTGCGCAGCCCCGCTGACGCCCCCAGCCGGCCCCAGGGGCACGGGTGAGCCCCGCCGCCGCGCGCACCACGGCGCGGCGGCTGGTGGGCGCGGTGGTGCTGCTGACGAACGCCACCCCGCTGCTCGCCGTCGCCGGAACCCTCGCCCTGGACGGTCCGGTGGGTCCCCTGTGGTGGGCGGTGCCCCTGCTCGTCGCCTTCGTCGCGGCGCTGGCGGCCGCGGCCGTGGCCCTCGTGCGGGGAGCCTCGCCCGACCCACCGGCGGCGGCCCTGGTGGCGGTGGGCCTGCTCGCGGCGGTGTCGTACGCCGCCCTGCTCCGCACCGGTGCGGCCGAGGGGTCCCCGTCCGCGACCCACGGCGCCTGGCCGGTGTACCTGATGATCAGCGCCACGCAGGCCGGCGCGGTGCTGGCCCGCAACGCCCCCCGCGCCTGGGGGGTGCTGGGCACGGGCGTCTCCAGCGCCCTCGTGGCGACCGCCGGCCCGCCGCCACCACCGCTGCTGCAGGACGGCGTCGCAGCCCGGGTGGTCTACGGGCTGGTGCTCGCGCTCGTCGCCGGCTCGGTCTACTACCTCGCCCGCGGCCTGGAGCAGACCACCGGCCGGGTGAGCGAGGCCCGGGGCGCGGTGCTGCGCGCGAACGCCGAGGCCGAGGCGCTGGCACTCGCCGAGGGCGAGCGGGGCCGGTGGGAGGCCGCCGTCCACGACGACGTCCTCACCGCCCTGCGCGCCGGAGCCGCGGCCACCACCGAGCGGGAGGTCCGCGAGGCCGCCGCCGCCGCCTCCGCCGCGCTGGTGAGCATCGCCGCCCCGCCGGCCACCCTCACCGTGGGCACGGCGCTCGCCGCCCAGCAGGTGGCCGCCGCCGCCCGGGGTGCCTTCGACGCCGCGTCGGTGGAGCTGGCCAGCGACCCCGGCACGCTGCCCGGGCGGGTGGTGGAGGCCCTGGCCGACGCCACCGCCGAGCTCATGCGCAACACCGTCCACCACAACCCGCCGGGGGTGCGGGCCCGCGTGCACGGCCGTCTCGCCGACGAGGACGCTCGCGTGGTGGTCAGCGACGACGGCGGCGGCTTCGACGCCGGGGCCCTGCCCACCGGACGCCTCGGCATCCGGGTCTCGGTGGTGGGCCGCATGCGCAGCGTCGGCGGGGACGCCGACGTCACCAGCTCCGGGCGCGGCACCACGGTGGAGCTGCGGTGGCCGCGCTGACTCCGGGCGGGCCGGGGGCTCTGGAGCTGAGGCGCCAGCCCCTGCTCGTCTCCATCGGGCTGTGGGTGGGCCTGCAGGGCCTGCTCTGCCTCGCGGCGCTGCCCCGGGCGAACTCGCCCGTGCTGGCGCTCGCCTCCTCCCTGGGGGCGGCGGCGGTGCTCGCGGCGCTGCTCCTGCTGCCGGGGCGGCGCGGCGCCCCCCCCACCGGCGGTCCCCTCGGCCGGCTCCCCGCCGCCGCGGCGGCGCTGCTGCTGCCGCTGGCGGTGCTCGCCAACGCCTACGCGATCGCCCCCGGCACCCGGTTCAGCGACCAGCCGGTGGCGGCCGGTCTGCTGAGCCCCGCGCTGGCCCTGCTCGTGGTCCGGGACCGGCGCGGCCTCGCGCACGCCAGCGTGCTGGGGGTCGTGGCCTCGCTGCTCGGGCTGCGGCACTGGGCCGGGCCCGGGCCCCTGTGGGCGCCGGAGACGGTGCTGCTCGTGGGCCCGGTGCTGGTCTGGTGGGCCTGGGGCGTCGTGGCGGCGCACCTCGTCCGCACCACCCGCATCGACCTGCTGCGCAGCGACAGCGCCTACGCCCTGGCCCGCGAGCGGCGTCGCCGCACCCGGGAGCGGGCCGAGGCCCACGAACGCCGCAGGGCCCTGCTGGAGGTGGCGGCGGTGCCCCTGCTCGAGGCGGTGGCCCGGGCCGAGGGGCCGCTGGGGGTGGACGTGCGCATCCAGCTCACGGCGGTCGAGGCCGACCTGCGCGCCGAGCTGCGGGGGCGGGACCTGCTGGACCCGGCCGTGCGCCGGGGCGCCGCGACCGCCCGGGCGCGCGGCGTGAAGGTGGACGTGGTCGACCACGCGCCGCCCGCGGCGGACCTGCCGCTGCTGCCGTCCGTGAGAGCGCTGGTGGCAGCGGCGCTGCACAGCTGCACCGACGGTGAGATCACCGCCCGCCGCCCCCCGCGCGGGCCGGTGCTGACGCTGGTGCACGTGGGCTCGCCGGCCTCCCTCACGGCGGTGCACGCCGCGGTGGCCGCGCACGCCGAGCAGCTGGTGCAGTCCGCGGTGGCCGTCGTGGACGTCTCCGCCGACGAGGACGCGGTGGTGGTGGAGGTCGAGCGGTGACGCTCAGCGCTGGCTGCGCGCGGCCAGCGCTGCCTGGTAGAGGTCCCGCGTGGAGGCGCCCGTGGCGTCGGCGACGTCCGCCGCGGCGTCCTTGAGGCGCTCCCCCGCCGCCACCCGCGCGAGGACCTCGGCCAGCGCGGTGGCCGGGTCGGCGGTGGTGGCGGGGGCTCCCGCCACCACGAGCGTCACCTCACCGATCTTCGCCAGCTCCCCCGCCCACGCCGCCAGCTCGGGCAGCGTGCCGCGGCGGACCTCCTCGTGGGTCTTGGTGAGCTCGCGGCACACCGCCGCGCGCCGGTCGGCGCCGAGGGCCTCGGCCATCGCCGTCAGCGACGCGGCCAGGCGGTGCGGGGCCTCGAAGAACACCATCGTGCGGCGCTCCCGGGCCAGCTCCGCCAGCGCCGAGGCCCGCTCCCCCGCCTTGCGCGGGAGGAACCCCTCGAAGCAGAACCTGTCCGTGGCCAGGCCGGAGACGGCCAGCGCCGCGAGCACCGCGGACGGTCCCGGCACGGTGGTCACCGGGACCCCGGCCGCCGCGGCCGCCACCACCACCCGGTAGCCGGGGTCGGAGACGGTGGGCATGCCCGCGTCGGTGACCACCAGCACGGTCGCCCCCGCGGCGGCGGCGGCCACCAGGTCCTCCCCGCGGGCGTCCTCGTTGTGCTCGTGGGAGCTCACGACGCGCCCGCGCGGCTCGACGCCGAGCGCCGCGCACAGGCGGCGCAGGCGGCGCGTGTCCTCGGCGGCGATGACGTCGGCGCTCGCCAGCGCCGCCACCAGGCGCGGCGGGGCGTCCTCGGCGTTGCCGATGGGGGTGCCCGCCAGGACGACGCGCCCGCGCACGGGCTCTGGAGCGCTCACACCCCCCATCGTGGTGCCCGGCCGTCAAGGCCCGGTGGCCGGATGCCGATGTCCACCCGGTGACGACCGCCCCGGCGCCCCCGAGCACCGGCGGCACCGCAGCCCGCCCCGACCGCGGCCGGCACCTCGGCCGGCGCTGGCGCGGGCTCCTGCCGGACGCCGGCTGGGCCGCGCTCGTGGCCGCGACGGCCGCCGCGACCCGCCCGTCCTCGCCGCTGCTGCACGGCGCCGACCTGGGCGCGGCGTGGCCCCTGACGGGCCTGGTGGTGCTCTGGGTGCTGCGCCGCCGCGCCTGGCGCGAGCGGGTGGTCACGCTCGCCGCGGCCGCCGTCGTCGTCGCCCTCACCGGCGCGGACGGGCTGGCCGGGACGGCCGGGGTCGCGGCCGGGGCCGCGGCCACCACCGCCTGCCTGGACGCGCTGGGCGCGGGGCGCCGCGCCGCTCGTGCTCGCGGCGCGTGCACGCTGCTGGTGGCCTGCCTGGGCGGTGCGCTGGTGTCCACCCTCGTGCAGGCCGGTCTGGGCGAGGCGTGGACCCTCGCGCCCGAGCGCGCGCCGGCAGAGCTGGTGCGAGCTCTGGCGGGCTCCTTCGTGGTGCTGGCGGCCGCGCGCCGTCTCCCCGGCGGCGGCGTCGGCGGCGGTGTCGGCGGCGGGATCGGTGGCGGTGGGACGGGCGGCGCCGGGCCGTTCGAGGCGGCGGTGGTCTGGCTCGGCGGTCTCGGCGCGCTGGCCGTGGTGTTCGTCGGCCTGGACGGCGTCCCGGTGGCCTTCGGCGCCCTCCCGGTGGCCGTGTGGGCGGCGCTGCGCCTGGCGCCGCGGTGGGCGGGCGCCCACCTGCTCGCCTCGTGCGCGCTGGTGGTGGGCGGCGCCGTGGCAGGTCGCGGGCCCTTCGCTGACCAGGGGCCGGTCACCGCCGTCGTGCTGGCTCAGGCGTGCGCGTGCGTGCTGGCGCTGCTGGGGCTCGTGGTGGCCCTCCACCGCGAGGACCGCCTGGACGCCGAGCGCCGCCTGGACGCCGCCCTGGCCGGCGCTCGCGACCACGCCGCGCTGCTCGGCGCCGTGCACTCCGCCGTCAGCCACGGCGTGGCGGTGTACACCGCGGACGGGGCGCTGCTCCTGGCCAACCCCGCGGCCCGCGCCCTGCTCGGGGACAACCCCCGGGAGGACCAGCCGGACTCCTGGGAGGGCACCTACGCCCTGCGGGCCGCCGACGGGTCCGCCGTGGCACCCGCCGAGCTGCCGATCACCCGGGCGCTGCGCGGCGAGCACGTCACCGGCGTGGACCTGCAGGTCACCGGCCCGGCAGACCCGCGCCCGCGGCTGTACCGCGTGGACGCCCACCCCCTGCCGCAGGTGGCGGGGGCCGCGTGGTCGCGGGGTGCCGTGGTGGTGTTCCACGACGTCACGCAGGAGCGCGCCGAGGCCGCCGAGGCCGCCCGGGCGAGGGACCTGCTGGCGGGCGTGCTCGACGGTGCGACCACCCAGGGGATCATCGCCACCGACGCCGAGCACCGCATCACGGTGTTCAGCTCCGGCGCGGAGCGGATGCTGGGGTGGGCGGCCGGCGAGGTGGTGGGCGGCAGCCCGCTGCGCTTCGTCAGGCACGCCGAGGTGCACGAGCGCGCGCTGGCCCTCGGGGTGCCGGTGGGCGCCCCGGCCCTGCTCGCGGGACTCGCTGAGGGCGGGCACACCACCCGGCGCTGGACGCTGGTGCGGCGCGACGGCTCCACCTTCACCGGCGAGGTCACCCTCACCCAGACCCGCGACGACGACGGCGCGCTGCGCTCCACCACCGCCGTCATCACCGACGTCACCGCCGAGGTGGCCGCGGACGCGGGGCGCGCCGAGGCCGAGCTGCAGTTCCGCCTGGCGTTCGAGACGGCCCCCACGGGCATGGTGCTCATGAGCCTGGAGCCCGGTGCCCTGGGCCGGCTCACGCGCGTCAACGAGGCGTTCGCGGCCTTCACCGGCCGCCCGGCCGAGGACCTGCTGGACCGGCGCGTGCGGGACCTGCTGCACCCCGACGACACCGCCGGCCACCTGGAGCGGCTCGAGCAGATCGCGCGGGAGCGGACCACCGAGAGGGCCTCCCGGGAGCAGCGCTTCGTCAGGCCCGACGGGCAGGTGCGCTGGGCGCGCACCACGCCGTCGCTCGTGGAGCCCGCCGACGGCGGCCTCCCGCACCTGCTGGTGGTGGTGGAGGACGTCACCGAGAGCCGTCGCGAGCAGGCCGCGCTGGTGCACGCGGCCCTGCACGACCCGCTGACCGGCCTGCCCAACCGCGCGCTGTTCGCGCAGCGGCTCGAGGAGGCGCTGCGCGCCGACGCCCGGCTGCTGGCCGGTGTCACGGTGCTGTACGCGGACCTGGACGGGTTCAAGCCGGTCAACGACGAGCACGGGCACGCCGCCGGGGACGAGCTGCTGCGCGTGGTGGCCGAGCGCCTGCGGCGCGCGGTGCGCAGCGGCGACACCGTGGCGCGCCTGGGCGGTGACGAGTTCGCGCTGCTGTGCCCGGGCCTGGCCGCCGAGCGGGTGCCGGACCTGCTGGCGCGGGTCGACGCCGCGGTGACCGCGCCGGTGCCGCTGCCCGGCGGCGCCGTGGTGCGCGTCAGCGCGAGCACCGGGACCGCGACGGCCGTGGGCGAGGACGACGCCCAGCGCCTCCTCGACGAGGCCGACCACAGCATGTACTCGGTGAAGCGCCGCCGCCGGCGCGAGGCGCGCCCGAGGAGCGCTGGCAGACTCCAGGGGTGACGCGAGGCACGGGAGCACCGTCCGTCCAGGGCCCAGCCGTCTCGGCGCGGCTGGTCGAGCGGATGCGCCCCTTCACCACCACCGTCTTCGCCGAGATGAGCGCGCTGGCGCTGCGGACCGGGGCGGTCAACCTCGGGCAGGGCTTCCCCGACACCGACGGACCGGTGTCGCTGCTGGCCGACGCGGCCGCCGCGCTGCGCGGCGGGCGCAACCAGTACCCGCCGGGGCCGGGGGTCCCGGAGCTGCGCGAGGCCGTCGCCGAGCACCAGGCGAGGTTCTGGGGGCTGGACGTCTCCCCCGCCGACGTGCTCGTCACCACCGGTGCCACGGAGGCGATCGCCGCGGCCGTGCTCGCGCTCACCGGCCCGGGCGACGAGGTGGTGGTGCTCGAGCCGTACTACGACTCCTACGCCGCCACCATCGCGCTGTCCGGCGCCACCCGCCGCACGGTGCCGCTGCGGGCGCCGGACTTCGAGGTCACCGAGGAGGCGCTGCGCGCGGCGTTCACCGACCGCACGCGCCTGGTGCTGCTGAACTCCCCGCACAACCCCACCGGGCGGGTGCTCTCCCGCGCCGAGCTGGAGCTGGTGGCGCGCCTGGCGGTGCAGCACGACGCCGTCGTCGTCTCCGACGAGGTCTACGAGCACCTGGTCTTCTCGGGGGCGCGGCACGTGCCGCTGGCGTCGCTGCCGGGGATGGCCGAGCGGACGCTGGTGGTCTCCTCGGCGGGCAAGACGTTCTCCGTGACCGGCTGGAAGGTCGGGTGGGTGCACGGGCCGTCGGAGCTGGTGGGAGCGGTGCGGGCGGTCAAGCAGTTCCTCACCTACGTCTCCGGGGCGCCGTTCCAGCCGGCGGTGGCGGCGGCGCTGCGGCTGCCGGAGGAGGTGTTCACCGGCTTCGCGGCGCAGCTGGAGGCCAAGCGCGACCTGCTCTCCGAGGGGCTGGCCGCGGCGGGCTTCGCCGTGAACCGCTGCGAGGGCACGTACTTCGTCACCGCGGACGTGCGCCCGCTGGGGCTGACCGACGCCTCCGCGCTGGCCTGGCGGATGCCGGAGGAGGTCGGCGTGGCCGCGATCCCCGTGCAGGTGTTCTGCGACGACCCGTCCGCGGCGCCGTCGCTGCTGCGCTTCGCGTTCTGCAAGCGCGACGACGTGCTGCACGCCGCGGTGGAGCGCCTCGCGGCCGCGGGCCCCCGCCTGGCCGCGCTCGCCTGACCGCACCGGTCCGCCTTCGTCGGCTCAGGGTGGCCCTGGTCCGGTCTGAGTGGGCCAGGGCCACCCTGGGCCGAGCTGGCGGCAGCGGCGCCGGGGCGAGGCGCGGAGATCGGCGGGGTGTCACGGGGAACGGCGCGCACGGGTGAGGATGTGGGCGTGACCGTGACCGCCGAGCGGCCCGCGCAGCGGCGCCGGGCCTCCCCGCACGCCCGCGGCGACGACGCGGCCCTGGCCGCCGAGCTGGAGCGCCTCGTCGGGCCGCCGCTGGCCAGCACCCCGCGCGAGCGGCTGTGGGGCTGGGTGCTGCCGCTGCTGGTGACGGCGTTCGCCGGGGTCCTGCGGTTCTGGGACCTGGCCCGCCCGCACGCGCTCGTCTTCGACGAGACGTACTACGTGCGCAACGCCTGGACGATGCTCGCCACCGGCATCGAGATGAGCTGGCCGCAGGGCTCGGACAAGAGCTTCGAGGCCGGCGACGTGGACGTGTACTCCAGCACGGGCGACTACGTGGTCCACCCGCCGGTGGGCAAGTGGATGATCGCGCTCGGCGAGCACCTCTTCGGCGTGCAGAGCTCGTTCGGGTGGCGGTTCTCCTCGGCGCTGTTCGGCACCCTGTGCGTGCTGCTCGTGGCGCGGGCCACCCGCCGGCTGCTGGGGTCGACCCTGCTGGGCACCACCGCGGGGCTGCTGCTGGCCGTGGACGGCCTGTCGCTGGTGATGAGCCGCACCGGCATCCTCGACGTCTTCCTGACGTTCTGGGTGCTGGTGGCGTTCGCGCTGCTGCTGATCGACCGGGACTGGATGCGCCGCCGCCTGGCGGCGGCCGTGGTCAGCGGGTCCGGCTGGCCGCGGCTGTGGTGGCGGCCGTGGCGGTTCGCGGCCGTGGTGGCGCTGGCGCTCTCGTGCGGCGTGAAGTGGTCGGGGCTCTACTTCACGGCGGCGTTCCTGCTGATGAGCGTGCTGTGGGACGTCGCGGCGCGGCGCCGCGCGGGGCAGCCGGCGTGGTGGACGGCCCTGCTGGGCGACGGCCTGCCCGCCGCCGTGGTCGCCCTGCCGACCCTCGTCGTCGTCTACACGGCCACGTGGGCGGGCTGGTTCGCCTCCACCACCGGCCACCTGCGGAACTGGGCGATCGAGAACCCCGGCGAGGGCGTGCAGTGGCTGCCGCCGGCGCTGCGGTCGCTGTGGAAGTACCACCAGGACATGTGGCAGTTCCACACCACGCTGGACTCCCCGCACGCGTACAAGTCCTCGCCGTGGGCGTGGATGGTGCAGGGCCGGCCGACCTCGTTCTACTACCAGGGCCAGGCGCAGGGGGTGACCGGCTGCGGCGCGGACTCGTGCACCGAGGCGATCACCTCGCTCGGCAACCCGGTCATCTGGTGGTCCGGCTGCCTGGCGCTGCTGGTGCTGCTGTTCTGCTGGGCGCTGAAGCGCGACTGGCGGGCCGGTGCGGTGCTCGCGGGGGTCGCGGCGGGCTGGCTGCCGTGGTTCACGGTGGGCGACCGCACGATCTTCCAGTTCTACGCGGTGGTGTTCGCGCCGTTCGTGGTGATGGCGGTCGTGTACTGCTTCGGCCTGCTGATCGGGCCACCACCGCCGCAGCCGTCGGGCGGGGGGGTGCTGACCGGGCGGCGGCTGGCCGGCGTGGTGGTCAGCGGGTCCGTGGTGGTGCTGGCCGTGCTGGCGGCGGCCTACTTCTGGCCGGTGTGGACGGCGCAGCTCATCACGTACGACGCGTGGCGCGCGCGGATGTGGTTCGCCTCCTGGATCTAGCGGCGGCGCA
Source organism: Quadrisphaera sp. RL12-1S (assembly GCF_014270065.1). Lineage (NCBI taxonomy): Bacteria > Bacillati > Actinomycetota > Actinomycetes > Kineosporiales > Kineosporiaceae > Quadrisphaera > Quadrisphaera oryzae. The sequence continues at coordinate 19,991 of NZ_JACNME010000017.1, forward strand.
GCGGCGTGCCGGCCAGCGCGGAGACCAGCAGCCCGCCGGTGGCCAGGCACCAGGCCCCGAGGGCGAAGAGGTCCCCGAGGTGGATGCCGTGCGTGCGGGTCAGCACCAGCACCACGGGGCCCTCGGTGAACACCCGCCCGGAGACGATGAGCACGAAGAACCCGCTCAGGACGGCGACGGCGGTGGCCGTGGCCATCCACACGAGCCCGAGGGAGGCGCGGGGCGCGGTCGAGGGCGCGGGGACGCGGCGGGCCGGTGGCGCGGTGAACGTGAAGTCGTCCCGGACCGGGACCGGGGCCGCCGACGCGGGTGCGGGGCGCGGCCCCGGGACGGCACGGGGCGCGGGCCGGGTGGCCGTGGCGGTGCGGGTGGCGGTGCGGGTGGCGGTGTCGGTGGGGGTCGCGGTCTGGTCGTCGCTCACCAGCAGTGCATCGGCGCGCAGGCGCGGCGGCTTCAGCGGCAGCGCCTGGCAGGAGGCTGGGAACCGCTCCGCCGCCAGCCGCCGCCAGCCGTCGCCGGCCGCCGCCAGCCGACCTCAGCCGCCGGTGGGCACCACGAGGAGGCGCTGCAGCACGGGCAGCACCTGGTCCGCCAGCTCCACCTGCCCCGTGGACGTGAGGCGCACGGACCCGTCCGCGGTGGTGGTGGCGCCGCTGCTGAGCTCGGAGCCCGTGGCGGCCGGGTCCAGGTAGATGACGCCGGCCTCGGCGGTCGCGGCGTTGAGCGCGCGGCGGGTGGCGACCAGGGCGGCGGAGTCCGCGTCGCCGAGGGCGGGCGGCCCCACCACCACCACCTGCGCCTGCGGGGCCTTGGCCTTGACCACGCGCAGCACCTGCTGGGCCCCCGCGCCCACGGCCGAGGGGTCGGTGAGGTCGTTGCGGCTGCCGAGCAGCACCACCACGCGGGTCTGGTCGCTGGTGACCCTGTCGGCGAGGTCGGCGAAGGTGCGGCCGTCGGCGGCGCGGGCGGCCCACCCGGCGCCGTCCGCGGCGGCGACGCTGCGCGCCACGGGCGAGCCCGCCCGGGTGAGTGCGGTGGCGGCCAGCGCCGACCAGTCGTTGGCGGTGCCGGCCGGGTCGAGGCCGTCGCCGACGAAGGCCACCGGTGCGCCGCCCGCGACGGACGCGTCGGGGCCGGCGGTGGTGCTGGTGGGCGGGGTGGCGGTGAGGGGGGCGGTGGCCGTGGGCGCCGGGGCCAGCGAGGCCGGCGCCCCCGACGACGCTGACGACGCCGACGACGACGCGTCGGTCGCGGAGGCGCCCGGTGCCGCCTGCTCCAGGGAGGTGGTGAGCCCCGCCGCGGTGGCCGACGGTGAGGAGCCGGCCCCGGCGACGGGGGCCGGTGGGCGCAGCAGCAGCCACCCGACCAGCGCGAGCGCGAGGACGGTCAGCGCGCCGGTGGCGGCGATCTGGACCCTGCGGACGCGCGTGAGGGGAAGCACGCGTCCCATCTTCTCGGTCCGCGGCCGCCGCGGGGGCGGTTCGCCCGGTGGTCTGCCGGCGGTCTGCCGGTGGTCTGCCGGTGGTCTGCCGGTGGTCCGCCGGGTGGGCCGCGCGGCGCGTGACCTAGCGTCAGGGGGTGGAGATCGGCATCAGCTCGTTCGCGGAGACCACCCCCGACCCGGCGACGGGCGTCGCGCCCAGCGCCCACCAGCGGCTGCTCGAGGTGGTGGAGGAGGCGGTGCTGGCCGACCAGGTGGGCCTGGACGTGTACGGCCTGGGCGAGCACCACCGTCCCGACTACGCGTCCTCGGCGCCCGCGGTGGTGCTGGCCGCGGTGGCGGCGCGCACGCAGCGGGTCCGGCTGACCAGCGCGGTCACCGTGCTGTCCAGCGAGGACCCGGTGCGGGTCTACCAGCAGTACGCGACCCTCGACCTGCTGTCCTCGGGGCGGGCGGAGGTGCTGGCCGGGCGCGGGTCGTTCATCGAGTCGTTCCCGCTGTTCGGCTACGACCTCGCCGACTACGACGAGCTGTTCACCGAGAAGCTCGACCTGCTGCTGGCCCTGCGCCAGGACGGCCCGGTGACCTGGCGCGGGAAGCACCGCGCGGCGCTCGACGGCGTCGAGGTCCAGCCGCGTGCGCTGCAGCAGCCGCTGCCGGTGTGGGTGGGCGTGGGCGGCAACCCCGAGTCCGTGGTGCGCGCGGGCGTGCGGGGGCTTCCGCTGGCGCTGGCCATCATCGGCGGGCAGCCGGAGCGGTTCGCGCCCCTGGTGGACCTGTTCCACCGCGCCGCGGTGCAGGGCGGGCACGACCCGATGGCCCTGCCGGTGGCCTCGCACAGCCACGGCTTCGTGGCGGACACGTCACAGGCCGCCGTGGACACCTTCTACGGCTCCTACAAGGTGGTCATGGACCAGCTGGGGCGCGAGCGCGGCTGGCCGCCCCTGAACCGCCCGCACTTCGAGGCGGGCCGCGCGAAGCGCGGCGCGCTGTTCGTGGGCAGCCCGGCGGAGGTCACCGAGAAGATCCTCTTCAACGTCGAGGTGCTCGGCATCGACAGGTTCATGCTGCACGTCTCCCCCGGGTCGATGCCGCACCGCGAGGTGCTGCGGGCCATCGAGCTGCTGGGCACCGAGGTGGCCCCGGCCGTGAGGGCCGCCACCGCGTGAGGTCCCGCGGTGGCGTCCGCTGCACGTCACCCGTGGTCACGGGGCGTGACCAGATCGTTGCTTGACTGCGCAGTCACGTCGACCTACGGTCGTGGCCGCTCGTAGATGACAGCGCAGTCATGATGGAGGTGACCACCCGTGCCCGCCACGCCCGAACGCACCGGCCGCCTCGCCGGCCGCCTCGCGGGGGGCGTGGTGATGGTCGACGTCGCGCGCGAGGCCGGGGTCAGCCAGAAGACCGTCTCGCGCGTGGTCAACGACTCCCCCCAGGTCCGCCCCGAGGTGCGCGAGCGGGTCCTGGCCACCATCGACAGGCTGGGGTACCGCCGCAACGGCGCGGCCCGGGCGCTGGCCGCCGGGCGCACCCACCTCATCGCGATCGTGGCGATGGGCTCGCCCCTGTACGGCATCGCCGAGCACGTCATCGGCGCCGAGCGCGCCGCCCGCGAGCGCGGCTACACCACCGTCGTCGTCGCGACCGGGGAGGACGGCGACGACGCCGAGGTGCGACCCGCCATCGACAGGGCCCTGGCCCTGGGCGCGGAGGGGGTGCTGCTGGTCGAGCCGTTCCGGCGCGACCCCGACCTGCTGGTCCCCTACGCCGACGTGCCGGTGGTCTCCCCCCAGCACGGGGACGCCCCCGACGACGACCGCTCCCCCCTGCACTCCCACGTCACCACCGACGAGGTGCACGGCGGGCAGCTGGCCACCCAGCACCTGCTCGACCTGGGACACCGCGGCATCGCCCACCTGGCGGGGCCGCGCGCCTGGCAGCCCGCCGCGCTGCGCGAGCAGGGCTGGCGCAGCGCCCTGCAGCGCTGCGGAGCCCCCGTGCTGGAGCCGGTGCGGGGCGACTGGTCGGCGCGCAGCGGCTACCGCGCCGCCGGGGAGCTGCTGGACCGGGGCGAGGCCTTCACCGCGCTGTTCGCCGCCAACGACGCGATGGCCGTCGGCGCCGTGCGGGCGCTGACCGAGCGGGGCCTGCGGGTCCCCCACGACGTGGCGGTGGTCGGCTTCGACGACCTGCCCGAGTCCGAGTTCCAGGTGGTGCCGCTGAGCAGCGTCCGCCAGGACTTCCAGGCCATGGCCCGCACCTCCGTGGAGCACATCGTGTGCGCCCTGGAGGGGCGAGCGGTGGCGCAGCGGACCGTCTCGGTCCGGGCCTCCCTCTCGGTGCGCGCCAGCTCCGGCCCCCGGCGCGAGACCCCGGGAGGCCCGCCCTCCCCCTGACCCGACCAGCACCCGACCAGCACCCGACCAGCACGCACCCGCACCACACGAACACCTGGACGAAGGAGCCCCCTTGTTCGAGATCCCCAGCACGCCCCTGTCCCGCCGCGCCGCCCTGGCGGGCCTGTTCGGCGTCTCCGCCCTGGGCCTCGCGGCCTGCGCGGGTAGCGGCACCGGTGGCGGGAACGGCGCCTCAGCGACCCCCGTCTCCTCCGACGACTTCGCCAAGGCCATGAGCACCAAGACCGAGCTGACCTTCTGGACCTGGGTGCCCGACATCCAGAACGAGGTCGACCTGTTCCAGAAGCAGTACCCGAACATCACCGTCAAGGTGGTCAACGCCGGTCAGGGCCTGGACCAGTACACCGCGCTGCGCACGGCCCTCAAGGCCGGCAAGGGCGCTCCCGACGTCGTCCAGATCGAGTACCAGTACATCTCCTCCTTCCTCATCGGGAAGAACCTGCTGGACCTGTCCGGCATGAACGGCTTCGGCGACCTCAAGAGCCAGTACCCGGAGTGGGTCTGGAACCAGGTCTCCCGCGACGCCGCGGTGTACGCCGTGCCGCAGGACACCGGGCCGATGGGCATGCTCTACCGCGACGACCTGCTCAAGGCCGCCGGCGTGCAGGCGCCCACCACGTGGGACGAGTTCGCCACCGCCGCGCAGACGTACCGCACGGCCAACCCGAAGAGCTACCTGACCGACCTTCCCCCCAACCAGGCCGGCCAGATGATCGGCTTCATGTGGGCCAACGGCGCCAAGCCGTTCGCCTACGACGGCGACAAGACGGTCACCATCGACCTGACCGGCACCGAGGCCAAGCAGGTCGTGGAGTTCTGGCAGGGCCTGGTGCAGAAGGACCTCGTGGCCGTCGACCCCGACTTCACCGACCAGTGGTACCAGGGCCTGTCGGCCGGCACGTACGCCTCGTGGCTGACCGCCGCGTGGGGCCCGGTGTTCCTCCAGGGCACCGCCAAGAACACCTCCGGCAACTGGCGCGCGGCGCAGCTGCCGCAGTTCACCGCCGGCGGCAAGGCCACCGGCAACTGGGGCGGGTCCACCGACGCCGTCATCGCGACGACGGCGAACCCCGTGGCGGCGGCCGAGCTGGCCCGCTGGATCAACGTGGAGAAGGAGCCGGCCATGGAGCTGGCCACCAAGCAGTTCCTCTTCCCGCCGCTGAACTCCGTCCTGCAGGACTCGGCCTTCGTGGGCCAGACGCCCGAGTTCTACGGCGGCCAGAAGGTCAACGAGGTGTTCGTGGAGGCGTCCAAGAACGTCAACACCGACTTCGAGTGGCTGCCGTTCATGGACACGGTCTACTCCAGCTACACCGACATCATGGGCCCGGCGATCACCGGCCGCGGCGACATGGTGACGGCGCTGTCCTCGTGGGAGAGCAAGCTCAAGGACTTCGCGAAGTCGCAGGGCTTCACGGTCAAGTGACGTCCTCGACCACGACCGCTGCGGCGCCGGCGAGCTCGCCGGCGCCGCGGCGGCGCGGTGCCTCCCCGGCGCTGCGCCGCCAGCACCGCGCCGCGTACCTGCTGGTGCTCCCGTTCATGGTGGTCTTCGCCGCCATGCTCGTGGTGCCCCTGGGGTACGCCGCCTACCTGTCGCTGTACCGCGAGCAGCTCATCGGCGGCGTGTCGTTCGTCGGCGTGCAGAACTACGTCGACGCGCTGTCCGACCCGGCGTTCCTGTCGGGCCTGGTGCGCGTGCTGCTCTTCCTCGTCGTGCAGGTGCCGATCATGCTGGGCGTGGCGCTGGTCATCGCGCTGCTGCTCGACTCCGGCGTGCTGTACGCCCAGCGCTTCATCCGGCTGGCGGTCTTCCTGCCCTACGCCGTGCCCGGCGTGGTGGCCACGCTCATGTGGGGCTACCTGTACGGGCCCGACTTCGGCCCGTTCGCGCAGGTCGCCTCGGCGCTGTCGCTGCCGAAGCCGCCGTTCCTGTCCAGCTGGATGCTCGGCTCGATCATGAACATCGTCACGTGGTCGTTCGCCGGCTACAACATGATCATCATGTTCGCGGCGCTGCGGGGCATCCCCACCGAGCTCTACGAGGCGGCCCGGATGGACGGCGCCAGCGAGCTGCGCATCGCGTGGTCGGTCAAGATCCCCGCCATCCGCAGCGCGATCCTCCTCACCCTGATCTTCTCGGTGATCGGGTCCTTCCAGCTGTTCAACGAGCCCCAGCTGCTCCGCACGCTGGCGCCGTCGGTCATCGACACCGCGTACACGCCCAACCTCTACGCGTACAACCTCGCGTTCACCAACCAGAACGTGAACTACTCGGCGGCCGTCGCCTTCCTGCTGGCGCTGGTCATCGCCGTCCTGTCCTACGTCGTCCAGCTCTCCGCCCAGCGGAAGGAGCGCCGCTCGTGAGCACCACCGCGGCCCAGACCGCCCCGAAGCGGCGCAGCCCCACCGACCGCCGCAGCCCGCTCATCACCGTGCTGGTGATCCTCGTGCTGCCGTACTTCCTCCTGCCGCTGTACTGGCTGGTGGTGGCCTCCACCAAGGACAACGGCCAGCTGTTCTCCACGTTCGGCCTGTGGTTCGACCAGGTCAACCTGATCGGCAACCTGCGGGAGGTCTTCACCGCGCAGGACGGCATCTTCTGGACCTGGATCGGCAACACGCTGCTGTACTCGCTGGTCTCCGCGGTCGGCGCGGCCTTCCTGGCCACCGCCGCCGGGTACGCCTTCGCCAAGTACAGCTTCCCGGCGGGCACGGCCCTGTTCTCGGTGGTGCTCGGGTCGATCATGGTGCCGACGACGGCGCTGGCCATCCCGACGTACCTGCTCTTCGCGGGGGTGAACCTCACCGACACCCGCTGGGCGGTGATCCTGCCCAGCCTCGTCAGCCCGTTCGGGGTCTACCTCATGCGGGTCTACGCCGCGGACGCGGTGGACACCCAGCTGCTGGAGGCCGCCCGCGTGGACGGCGCCGGGGAGCTGCGGATCTTCTTCTCCGTGGCGATGCGCCTGCTGGCGCCCGGCTTCATCACGGTGCTGCTGTTCACGCTGGTGGCCACCTGGAACAACTACTTCCTGCCGCTGATCATGCTCAAGGACCCGACGCTCTACCCCCTCACCGTGGGCCTGGCGCGGTGGCAGTCCGCCGCCGCCGCCGGCTCCGGTGGGCAGGTGCTGTTCTCCAGCGTCATCACCGGCTCGCTCGTCTCGATCGTGCCGCTCGTCATCGCCTTCCTCTACCTGCAGAAGTACTGGCAGGCGGGGCTGGCCACCGGAGGTGTCAAGGGATGAGCCTGTTCGACCCGAGGCACCACCAGAAGGGCCTGCCGCCGCGAGTGCTGTTCGGCGCCGCGTACTACCCCGAGTACACGCCCTCGCCGCGGGTGAAGACCGACCTCGACCTCATGGTCGACGCCGGCATGACCGTGGTGCGGGTGGGCGAGTCGGTGTGGTCGACGTGGGAGCCCTCCGACGGGGTCTTCGACCTCGACTGGCTCGCCGACGCGCTGGACGGCTGCCACGAGCGCGGGATCTCCGTCATCCTCGGCACGCCGACCTACGCGGTCCCCATGTGGCTGGCGCGCAAGCACCCCGAGCTGGCGCTCGACCCGGGCACCGGCACGCCGATGCGCTGGGGCAGCCGCCAGGAGGTGGACTTCACCGCGCCGGCGTTCCGGTTCCACGCCGAGCGCGTCGTCCGGAAGGTGGTGGGCCGCTACGCCGCCCACCCCGCCGTCGTCGGCTACCAGGTGGACAACGAGCCGGGCCTGCACCTCATCCACAACCCCGGGGCGTTCGAGGGCTTCGTGGACCACCTGCGCGCCCGGTACGGCACCGTCGAGGAGCTCAACGAGGCGTGGGGGCTGACGTACTGGTCGCACCGCCTCTCCCGGTGGGCGGACCTGTGGACGCCGCACGGCAACGCCCAGCCCCAGTACGACCTCGCCTGGCGCGAGTACCAGACGCTGTGCACGTCCGACCTCATCTCCTGGCAGGCCGGGATCGTGCGCGAGGTGGCCGCGGCGGCCGGCCGGGACGACCAGTTCGTCATGACCTGCGTGTCCTACACCCGTCCCGCCGTGGACGAGCTGGGCGTGAACGCCGAGCTCGACGTCGCCGCCGGCAACCCGTACTACGCGATGCAGGACGCCCTCGCCCTGCCCGCGCCGGACCCGCTGCCGCAGCAGTACTGGACGTCCACCGGCACGTGGACCCTGGTGCACACGGCCGACCGGATGTTCGCCTCCCAGCAGGCGCCGTTCCTCATCACCGAGACCAACGCCGCGGCCATCGGCGGGGCGGCGGTCAACTTCCCGGCGTGGGACGGCCAGTGGCGCCAGGCAGCGTGGGCCTTCGTGGCCCGCGGGGCGCGCATGGTCGAGTACTGGCACTGGCACACGCTGCACGCCGGCACCGAGACCTACTGGGGCGGCGTGCTGCCGCACGACCAGCAGCCGGGCCGGGTGTACGAGCAGCTGGCGCAGCTGGGCGCCGAGCTCGGCGCCGCCGGGGCCACCGCCGCCGGTCTGCACCCCGACGCGCAGGTGGGGCTGCTGTACTCGGTGCCGAGCAAGTGGGGCCTGTCGTTCCAGCCCCACTCCGCCTCCGCCGACGACGGCACCAGGCCCTACCCCGTGGTGGAGGGCACGTACGACACCCTGGTGGGCACCTGGGCGCGCGGCGCCTTCGACGCGGCGCTGGCCACCCGGCTCGTGCACGACCGCCAGCTGGTGCCGCCGCTGGAGGACCTCACCTCCGAGCGACCCTCCCCCGCGGAGGTGGCCGCCGAGCTGCCGGTGCTGCTGGTGCCGGGCCTGTACGTGGCCTCCGACGAGCTGCTCGACTGGCTCGACGCGTACGCGCAGGCGGGCGGGCACCTCGTGCTCGGCATCCGCAGCGGCTACGCCGACGAGCTGGCCCGGGCGCGCCTGGAGGTCAAGCCCAGCCGTCTGGCCGAGGCGGCGGGAGCCTCCTACCAGGAGTTCTCCAACCTGGACGCTCCGCTGCCGCTGGTGCCCGGCGCGTCGCCGGACGGGCTCCCGGCGCTGGAGCTGCCGGCCGGCGCGCAGGCGCGGACCTGGGTGGACGGGCTGCGCGCGGACGGTGGCGCCGCGGCGCTCCTCGGGTACGACCACCCCCACTTCGGGCGCTTCCCCGCCGTCACCACGGCGGCGCGAGGCGCCGGTCGGGTCACGGTGGTGGGCACCGAGCCTGACGCCGCCACGGCCGCCGCGCTGGTGGCGTGGGCGGTGGCGGCGTCGTCGTCCCCGGTCGCCCGCACCAGCACGGCGCAGCGCCGGTGGGACGGCCCGGAGTCGGTGACGGTCAGCTCGGCCACGGCGGCGGACGGCGCGCGCGTGCACGTCGTCCACAACTGGTCGTGGACCCCGGCCGCGGTGCGCCCGCCGGTACCGGTGCGCGACCTGCTCGCGGCGGGCTCGGCGCCCGTGGGCGACGAGGTCGCGCTCGGCGCCTGGGACGTGCGCGTCCTCGTCGAGGTCTGAGGCTGCCGGGCCACCCGCGGGGCCCGCCCGACGGGCTCAGCGGGTGGTCTGGCGGGTCCGCTTGCTGGCGTACATGCGCTGGTCGGCCTCGTGCAGCAGCTCCTCGGCGGACGGGCTCCCGCCCAGCTCCGCGGTGGACACCACCCCCAGGCTCGCCGACACGGCCTCCAGCACCTGCAGGCCCCGGGGGTCGGCCGCGGCGCTGGCCAGCTCCGGGTCCAGCGAGAACGGCACCGACAGCGCCGTGGCGAGCCGGGCCCGCAGCACCTGGGCGGTGTCCTCGCCGCGGGTGCTCTCGTCGTCGCGGACCAGCACCGCGAACTCGTCACCGCCGAGGCGCGCGACCACGTCGTGCGGCCGGACCACCCCGCGCAGGCGGGCGGCCACGGCGACCAGCAGCGCGTCGCCGGTGGCGTGGCCGCAGGCGTCGTTGACGGCCTTGAACGCGTCCAGGTCGCAGAAAGCGGTGACCACCGGTGAGCGCGCGCCCAGGGCGTCCTCGAGGGCGGCGGTGAACGCGGCCCGGTTGGCCACCCCGGTGAGCGGGTCCGTGTAGGCCATCCGCGCCAGCGCGAGGGAGCGCTCCTGCAGCTCGTGCGTGAGCTGCACGTTGTCGAGCACGACGAGGGCCTGGCGGAGGAACACCAGGGCCATGAGCGCCACGAGCACCGCCAGGGTGGTGCCCGCCAGCGGGTGGCGGGTGGCCTCCAGGACCACCACCGCGGTGGCGACGGCGAACGGGGCGTACGGCAGCACCTTGAGCGCGGCCGAGGTGTGCAGCGAGCCGGACGAGCGGTGGTCGCCGTGCACGGGCCGCGCCGGCACGAGGGTGGAGGCGCCCATGACCGCGAACGCGGCCGTCCACAGCACGTCGAGGAGGCCGCCGGTGGAGAACGTCCCCACGGCGCTGAGGTACACGAAGAGGGAGTCGCTGACGGCCATGAGCGCCACCCCGGCGCTGATGCCCACCAGGGCGCGGTGGGCGCGGGTGCGCGAGAGCACGGCGATCGCCGCGGTGAGCGCGATGACGTCGGAGACCGGGTAGGCCGCGAAGACGGCGAGCGCGAACCAGGACGGCGCCGCGGTGTGCACCACCGGGCCCAGCACGAGGGTCCAGCTGAGCAGGAACAGCGCCCCCGCCACGATGACGCCGTCGAGCAGGCTGCGCACGCGCGAGGAGGTGCGGACCGCGCCCCGGCTGATGGCGAGGACGGCGAGGGGCGCGAGGGCGCCGAAGCCGAGGAAGCCGAGGTCGGCGACGGACGGCGAGGGGACCTCCACCTGCAGCACCGACTCGTAGCCGACCCACGCGCACTGGCCCGCGGCCCAGGAGCCGGTGGCCGCGGCCAGCAGCCACCAGCCCGCGGGCCGGCGCCCGGGTCCCTGTCCGGCGCGCTCGCGCAGGGCCCGCGCCGCGGCCAGGACGGCCGCGGTCGCGGCCACCGCGGCCTCGGTGACCCCGACGACGGCGGTGGCGGCGACCAGCGGGAGGCCGGCGCCGCGCTGGACCGGGTCGGCGAGGGCGACCAGCAGCACCGGCAGCGCCGCGAGGAGCCACCGGCGCGCGCGCCAGCGGTCGCCGGAGCGGCGACGGCCCCGGTGCGCTGCGCGAGAGGTCACTCCCCTCCATCGGCACGCCCGTGACGCGGCAGGAGGAGTTCGCAGGCCCCAGCTGGCGCTCCACCGCAATGGCGCAGCGGGGGGGGGTGGCCCTCACCGGCCCTTGACGCGCGAAGGGCCGGCACCTCGCGGTGCCGGCCCTTCGCCTGCGGGTGGAGCTGAGGGGACTCGAACCCCTAACCCCCTCGATGCGACCGAGGTGCGCTACCAATTGCGCCACAGCCCCGTAGGACGGCAAAACGTTACCACCCGGGTGCGGGTCACTCCCCGGCGGCGCGGCGGCGGGGCGCCGCCGCCACGCGCTCGGCCGCGCGGGAGGCGCGCTCGACGGCCTCGGCGTTGGCCACGGCGCGCTCGGCCGCGAAGGTCGCGGCGGCCGCCGCGGCGCTCGCGGCAGCGGCGCGGGCGGCCACGACGGCCCGGCCCTCGGCGTCGCGGCGGACCACGGCGCGCTGCTGGGCGGCGCGGGTGCGGGCCTGGGCCTGCAGCACCGCGGCGCGCTCGGCCGAGCGCTGGCGCACGGCGGCGCGGCGGCGCAGGACGAGGACGGCGAGGCCGAGGACCGCCAGCCCCGCGGGGGCCGCCGAGAGCGGCACCAGGCCGAAGACGGCGAGCAGCGCGGGGACGGCCGCCACCAGGCCGGTGCCGACGAGCAGCAGCAGGGCGGGGGCCGCACCGGGCGCGGTGCGGCGCGCGGCGGGGGCCAGGCGCGCGGGGGCCGCGGGCCGCTCGACCGGCCGCTCGACCGGCTGCTCGACCGGCTGCTGGGCGGGCTGGGCCACCGGCTGGCTCCCCTTCCCCGTGGGAGCCGAGCCGGCGGCGGCGCGGGGGGCCGCCAGCAGGCGGCCGGTGCTGCGCGCGGGGGCCGAGGAGGTCCGGGAGAGCTCGCGGCGCTCCAACAGCCGCAGCTCCTCCTCGGTGGCCTCGGCCCGCCAGGCGGCGGCGAGCTGTTCGCGGCGCTGCACCCAGTGAGGGACGGCCCCGAACGCCCACAGCGCCACGATCCCCAGGAGGAGGAGTCCGCTGCTGCCCACGCCGATACTGTAGATGCTCACGAGGCTCCCGTGAACCACGTTGCCTGTGTGTCTCGTGTGACTCAAGTGGCGGAAGTCCAGATATGACCGTTCTGCACCCCTGCCCCACCGCCGTCGTGACCGAACCGCAACCCGGGAGCCCTCAGCTCACGGCGCTGCCCGGGGGCGGCCTAGGGTCGACGGGGTGAGCGACGTCCTCGCCGTGGGCTGCTACACCGCCGAGACGGGTGGACGGGGCGGGGGCATCGCGCTCGTGGCGCGCGACAGCGCTACGGGGCGCCTGGGCGGCGTCCTCGCGACGCACCCCGCACCGTCGCCGTCGTTCCTGGTCACCTCCGGGGAGGGCCCGCTGCGGGTGGTGCACGCCGCGCACGAGCTGCCCGAGGGCGCGGTCTCCACCTGGCGCCTCGACGGCTCCGGAGGCGCCCTGCAGCTGGCGCGGGTGGGCAGCGGCGGTGGCTCCCCCTGCCACGTGGCGGTCCACCCGTCGGGCCTGCTGCTGGTGGCCAGCGGCTACGACGGCGCCGTGGGCGTGGTCGCGGTCCGCGGCCGGCCCGTCGCCCGCGCCGACGAGCTCGCGCAGGTCATCACGCCGGTGCTGCCCGGCGGGACCCCCGGCCCGGTGCTCGACCGGCAGGCGGGCCCGCACCCGCACTCCGCCGCCTTCCTCGACGCCCGGCACGTGGTGGTGGCCGACCTCGGCACCGACGAGCTGCGCGTCCACGCCGTCGTCGTCGAGGACGGTGCACCCGCCCGCCTCGACCCCGACCCGGTCCAGGTGGTGCGCACCCCGCCCGGCAGCGGTCCCCGCACGGCGCTGGTGCGGGACGGGCGCCTGCACGTCACCGGCGAGCTCGACGGCACCCTCCTCACCGCCGACCTCGCCGACGGCCGCCTGGGCGCGCTGCGCTCCTCCCCCGCCCTCGCCGGCAGCGGCCCGGCGGGTCCGCCGTCGGAGGTCACCGCCGTCGGGCGGCGCCACCTCGTGGTCGCGACCCGCGGCGAGCAGCCGGCCCTCGCGGTCCACGCCGTGGATGCCGACGGCACCCCCCGGCCGCTGGTCGACCTGCCCCTGGAGCCCTTCGGCGCCCGGAACCCGCGGCACGTGCTGGCGCTGGGCCGCCACCTCTACGTGTGCGCGCAGGACTCCGACCTCCTGCTGCACCTGGAGCTCGCCGGCCTGGACGAGGACGAGGACGACGCCGGGCCGCCGCGCGTGGTGGCGCACAGCGCCGTGCGCCTCGGCTCCCCCACCGCGGCGGTGGCCCTGTGAACAGCCCTGTGGACAGCCCTGTGGACGGCCCGCACGAGCAGCGGTTCGACGCGGACGCGGTCGGCGCGCTCGGCCCGTGGGCCAAGGCCGTGCCCGTCTCCGCGTGGGGCACCACCGGCGCGGACTGGGTGGACGGGACCGGCGGCCGCCCCCCGACGCTCGCGGACCTGCCCACCCCCGTGCTCACGCTGGACGCCGGGGCGGTCGCGGAGAACACCGCGGCGATGGCGGCCTGGGCGCGCACGGCCCGCTCGGCCACCTCGGACCGCGCTGCCGCCGGACCGGGCGTCCGGGGCGTGGACCTGGCCCCGCACGGCAAGACGAGCATGGCGCCGGCGCTGTGGCGCACCCAGCTGGCGGCGGGTGCGTGGGCCGTCACGGTGGCGACCCCGTGGCAGCTGGCGGTGGCGCTGGACGCCGGCGTCCCCCGGGTGCTGGTGGCGGGACCGCTGCTCGACGCCCGGGTGCACGCGCTCGCGGCCCGCGCCCTGGCCGACGGCAGCGCGGAGCGCGTGCTGGCGTGGGCGGACGGGGTGGACGTCGTCACCGCCACGGCGCAGGCCCGCGCGCGCAGCGGCGCCGACGCGGAGGCCGGCGAGGGGACCGGCTCGCCGCCGCTCGACGTCCTCGTGGAGCTGGGCGCCCCGGGCGCCCGCACCGGGGCCCGCTCCGCGGAGGCGGCCCTGGCCGTGGCGCGCGCCGTGGTGGCGGCGCCGGGGCTGCGGCTGGCGGGAGTCGCGGGGTACGAGGGGGCTCTGGCGCACGACGCGTCACCGCGCTCGCTGGAGGTGGTGCGGGCGTGGCTGCGCGTGCTGCGCGACCTGCACGGGCGGCTGCTCGCCGAGGGCCTGCTCACCGGTCCCGGCGCCGCGGTGGTCTCCGCCGGGGGCAGCGCCTACTTCGACCTCGTCGCCGAGGAGCTGGCCGACCTGCACGACCCGCGCGGCGAGGCCGGTCCCGCGACCCGCGTGGTGGTGCGGGCCGGCGCCAGCGTCGCCCACGACGACGGCTTCTACGCCGGCATCACCCCGGCCACTCGCGGCGCGGGCCCGGCGCTGCGGGCCGGGCTGCACGGCTGGGCCCGGGTCATCTCCCGCCCGGAGCCGGGCCTGGCGCTGCTGGACGCGGGCAAGCGGGACCTCCCCGTCGACGAGGGCCTGCCCGTGGCGCAGGCCGTGCGCCGCGGCGGCCGCGGCCCCGCGGTGCCGGTGGAGCCCGGCACGGCCACCACCACCGCCCTCAACGACCAGCACCTGTTCCTGCGGCTGAGCGGCGCCGCGCAGCACCTGGCCGTCGGCGACGTGGTGCGCCTGGGGCTGTCGCACCCGTGCACGGCGTTCGACAGGTGGGCGCTGCTGCCCGTGCTGGACGACGCCCGCGCCGACGAGCCGCGGGTGGTGGGCCTGCTGCGGACGGTCTTCGGGTGACCTCCGCGGCCCCTTCGCCCGGTCCCCTGCTGGTCAGGGGTGCATCGCTGGTCGACGGCACGGGCGCCCCGGCCCGCCGCGGTGACGCCCTCGTCGTCGGCGGGCGGGTGGCCGCGCTCGGGGAGGGCCTCGCCCGCCAGGCCCCGCCGGGCACCCGCCTGCTCGACGCCGGCGGCCTGGTGCTGTGCCCGGGGTTCGTCGACCTGCACGCCCACTCCGACCTCGCCGTCCTCACGGACCCGGCCCACCCCTCCCGGGCGCTGCAGGGGGTGACCACGGAGGTGCTCGGGCAGGACGGCCTGTCCTACGCGCCCCTCGCCGAAGACGACGACGACGGCGGACGCGCCGCCGAGGTGCTGGCCGCGCTCGACGTGCAGCTGGCCGGGTGGAACGGGCGCGTGCCGGACGGGCTCGTGACCTGGCACGACGTGGCCGGCTACCTGGACCGCGTCGACGCCGGCGCCGCGGTGAACGCCTGCTACCTCGTGCCGCAGGGGACGGTGCGGCGGGTGGTGGTCGGCGCCGAGGACCGCCCGGCGACCCCCGACGAGCTGCTCCGCATGCGCGCGCTCGTGCGCGCCGGGCTCGAGCAGGGGGCGGTGGGGATGTCGAGCGGGCTGACGTACGCCCCGGGCATGTACGCCGGCGCCGAGGAGCTGGTGGCGCTGTGCGAGGAGGTCGCCGCCGCCGGCGGGTACTGGGCGCCGCACACGCGCTCGTACGGGGCGGGGGCGCTGGAGGCCTACGCCGAGGCCCTCGAGGTGGGCCGCCGCAGCGGCGCCGCCGTCCACCTCACGCACGCGACGATGAACTTCCCCGTCAACCGCGGGCGCGCCGGGGAGCTGCTCGCCCTGGTGGAGGCCGCGGTGGCGGCGGGGCAGGACGTCACGCTGGACAGCTACCCGTACCTGCCGGGGTCCACCACGCTCGCCGCGCTGCTGCCGGGCTGGGCCGCCGCCGGCGGCCCGGACGCGCTGCTGGAGCGGCTCGGCAGCGCCGACCAGCTCACCCGGCTGCGCCACGACGTCGAGGTGGCCGGCTCCGACGGCTGCCACGGCGTGCCGGCCGACTGGGAATCCGTGCAGGTCAGCGGTGTGGCGCACCCCGACGACCCGTGGCTCGCCGCGTCGGTGGGCCTCTCGGTGGCGCAGCTGGCGCAGCGGGAGGGGCGCGCGCCGTTCGCCATCGTCGTCGACCTGCTGGTGCGGGACCGGCTGGGCACCACGGTGCTGCAGCACGTGGGAGACCCCGGCAACGTCCGCGCGGTGATGCGCTCGCCGCGCCACAGCGTGGGCAGCGACGGGCTGCTGGTGGGGCAGCGGCCGCACCCGCGGGCGTGGGGGGCGTTCGCGCACGTGCTCGGGCCGTGCGTGCGGGACGGCGTGCTGGGGCTGGAAGAGGCCGTCGAGCACATGACCTCCCGCCCGGCCCGGCGCCTGGGGCTCACCGACCGGGGCGTGCTGCGGGCCGGGGCGGTGGCGGACCTCGTGCTGGTCGACCCGGCGACCGTGGAGGGGGCGACCTTCGAGGAGCCGCGCCGCCCACCGCGCGGGATCCCGCACGTGCTGGTGGCGGGCGTCGCGGTGGTCGCCGACGGCGTGCGCACCGGCGCGACCCCCGGCCGCGCCCTGCGCCCCCTCCTCCCTCCCCCGTGATCATGGACTTCCCGCGCACTTTCCGGCGGCGCCCCGCGGGGGCAGGATCGGGTGGCATGACCAAGCGCACAGCCCTGACCACCCCTGACGCGCCCGCCGCCGCCCACTCCTTCTCGCAGGGGGTGCGCGCCGGGAACGTGGTCCAGGTCTCGGGGCAGGGCCCGGTCGACCCCGCCTCGGGTGAGTACCTGCACCCCGGCGACGTCGCCGCGCAGGTCGAGCGGACCCTGCTCAACGTCGAGGCCGTGCTCGCTGCGGGCGGGGCGACAATCGACGACGTCGTCATGCTCCGCGTGTACCTGACGACGCGAGACCACTTCGCGGCGATGAACGAGGCCTACGAGGCGTTCGTGACCCGGCGGGTGCGTCACGGGGTGCTGCCGGCGCGGACCACGGTGATGGTCGAGCTGCCGCGCGAGGAGATGCTCGTGGAGGTCGACGCCCTCGCCGTCATCGCCTGAGCTGACGACGGCGAGGACGCCGTGCGCGGGAAGCCCATGATCACGGGGGGAAAGTGCTTCGGAAGCCCATGATCACGGGGGCTAGAGGGTGATCTCGGTGCCCTTCGCCGCGGACTCGTAGACCGCGGTGACGATCCGCACCGCCTCCAGGCCGTGCGCGGCCGGCGCGATGGACGGCTCCAGGCCGCGCGCCGCCCGCATGAAGCCGTCGATCTCGTTCTGGAACGCCGGCACGATGTCGAAGCTGCGGCTGTCGACGTGCGGCACCACCTCGGTGATGGTGTCGTGCCGTTCGGTGAACAGCGTGAGCTCGGGCTCGAGCTCGGCGCCGCCGCGCTCGCCGAACAGCGCCAGACCGACCTGCGGCCGCCCGTGCAGGGAGTACGAGACGTCCAGGTGCAGCACCGCGCCGCCCTCGAACCTCACGACGGCGCCGGCGAGGTCCTCCACGGAGTTCTTCGAGACGTCGTAGTCGGCGGACTTCCACCGGCTCAGCGACTCGATGTTGCCGCGGTTGCCGAGCCGGTCGGAGGTGTAGCCGCTCACGGCGACGGCCCGCGGCGCGCCCATGAACCACCAGGCCAGGTCCAGGAAGTGCACGCCCACGTCGATGAGCGGCCCACCGCCGGAGATCGACCTGTCGGCGAACCAGCCGCCGGGGTTGCCGGCCTGGCGCAGGTACGTGGCCTTCGCGTAGTAGACCTCGCCGAGGTCGCCGGCGTCGGCGAAGGCCTTGAGCACCTGGGCGTTGGGCGACCAGCGCCGCACGTACCCGACCTGCACCACGCCGTCCGAGGCCGCCTCGGCGGCCACGATGGCCTCCGCCTCGGCCACCGTGCGGGCCATCGGCTTCTCCACCAGCGCGCTGCGCCCGGAGGCGAGGACGTCGACGGCGACGCTCGCGTGCGTGTCGTTGCGGGTGCAGACGGACACCGCCTCGACCTCGGGGTCGGCCAGCAGCTCGGTGTGCGAGCCCACGGCGCGCACGGGCGGCTGGTCCCGGCCCAGCTCGGCGGCCAGCGCCGTGTACTGCGCCGCCCTGGCCTGCGCCCGGGAGAGGTCGACGTCGGCGACGGCGACGATGCGCGCGTCGGGGTTCTTCGCGTAGGAGCCCAGGTGCCACTCGGCGATGGAGCCGCCGCCCACCACGCCGATGCCCAGCGGGGCGCCCTCCTCACCAGCCATCAGGCGGCCTCCGCCCACAGCTGGCGCGCGTGCGCGAGGCCCTTCGCCACGGCCGCGGCGTCGTCCTCGGGGCCCTCGAACTCGATGGTCACGGGCCCGTCGAAACCGGAGGCTCGCACCTCGCGGACGATCGCCGCGAGCGGCAGGTCGCCGTCGCCGACCACCGAGCCGAGCAGGCCCGCGCCGCCGACCGTCCGCAGCCAGCCCTGCGCGGCCGGGTCGCCCGGGGGCTCCAGCTGCGCCCTGACGTGGAAGTCCTTGAGGTGCACCACCGACGCCGTCGGCAGGCTCGCGCGGACCGCCTCGAGCGGGTCGGCGTCCACGCAGCAGAAGTTGCCGACGTCGACCAGGGTGGAGAAGTTCGGCCGGCCGACGGCCGCCACGAGCGCCTGCACGCGGGCGGGGTCGTTCATGAAGAAGCCGTGGTTCTCCACCATCGTCGCCAGCCCCAGCTCGGCGGCGCGGTCGGCGACGCGCTGGCACGGCCCGACCACCAGCTCGGCCACCTCGCGGGCCTCGGCCGGCGAGGACTCGCGCCAGGCCCAGGCGACGACGTCGTGGCGGACGCGCTGCACGCCGAGCCGGCGCGCCACCTCGAGGTGGGAGAAGACGCGCTGGACCTCGGACTCGAGGTCGCCGGCCTCGTGCGCCGAGCGGAAGTCGGCGGCGATGACGTAGCTGGTCAGGGGCAGGCCGCGCTGGGCGGCGCGGGCGGCGAGGGCGTCGGCCAGCGCCGGGTCGTCGGGGAGGTCGGCCCCGCCGGAGCCGGCCTGGGCGATCTCGAGGTGGTCGGCGCCGAGGTCTGCGACCTGGTCGACGACGTCGAGCAGGCCCATCCCCCCGGCGGCGATGGTCGAGGCGAAGCTGTAGGAGCTGACGCCGAGCTGCACGTGCGGTCCTCCGTCGGATCCGGGTCGGGCGTGGTCTGCGTGACGCTAGGCACGCGGCTCCCGCCGTGGCCAGGAGGTGGCGGATCGGCCACCATCGAATTAACCGAAGTGCAACCTTCGATGCGCAGGATCGCGCCGTGACCAGCCCCGTGACCAGCCCCCACCGCCCCCGCATCGCCGTGCTCGGCGCCAGCCTCGAGGCGAGCACCCACTCCCCCGGTGCCACCCTGACCAGCGACTTCGTGCGGCTCGACGGCGAGGAGCTGCTCGCCTCGCGCCCGTGGCTGGCGCCCGGCACCCCGCTGCGCGAGACCGCGGACTGGGTGGGGCTGACGCACTACCGGGCCATCCCCGGCGCGCCCGTGCCCGCGGCGGACTGGGCCGAGATGACCGGGGTGCTGCTCGGCGGGCTGGAGCGCGCCCTGGCGCAGGGCCCGCTGGACGGGGTGCTCCTCGACGTCCACGGCGCCATGAGCGTGGTGGGCACCGACGACCCGGAGGCCGAGCTCGCCGCGGCCGTGCGACGCCTCGTGGGGCCGGACTGCCTGGTCAGCACCGGGATGGACCTGCACGGCAACGTCTCCGAGCTGCTGGCGCAGGCCTGCGACCTGCTCACCTGCTACCGGATGGCGCCCCACGAGGACGCGGAGGAGACCAAGGAGCGCGCGGCGCGCAACCTCGTGGACCGCCTGCTCGCCGCCGCGCGCGGCGAGGTGCCGCTGCGTCCGCTCAAGGCGCGCGTCCCGGTGCCCGTGCTGCTGCCCGGGGAGAAGACCAGCACGCGCGTGGAGCCCGCGGCGTCCCTGTACGCCCTGGTCCCGCAGGTGGAGGCTCGCCCCGGTGTGCTCGACGCCGGCATCTGGATCGGGTACGCCTGGGCCGACCTGCCGCGCAGCTCGGCGTGCGTGGTGGTCACCGGGGACGACGAGGCCGCCGTGAGGGCCGGCGCGGAGGAGCTGGCGCGGGCCATGTGGGCCGTGCGGGACGACTTCGCGTTCGTGGCCCCCACCGGCTCCCTCGCCGAGTGCCTCGACGCCGCCGCGGAGGCCGTGGCCCGCGGGGTGCGGCCGTTCTTCGTCTCCGACTCCGGGGACAACCCCACCGCGGGCGGCAGCGGTGACGCGACGTGGACGCTGACCCGGCTGCTGGAGCGCCCGGAGGTGGCCTCCGGGCAGCTGGAGGTGGTCTACGCCTCCGTCCCGGACGCCGAGGCGGCGCGCGCCGCCGCGGCCGCGGGGGTCGGCGCGCGCGTGCAGCTGCGGGTGGGGGCGCGGGTGGACGACGTGCACGCGCCGCCGGTGGCCCTGGACGCCGTGGTCGAGCACGTGCACGTCGGCGACCCCGTCGCCCGCACCGAGGTGGTGCTGCGCACCGGCGGCCTGCGGCTGCTGCTCACCGAGCGCCGCAAGCCCTACCACCTCGAGGGCGACTTCCTCCGCAACGGGATCGACGCGCGGGCGGCCGACGTCGTCGTCGTCAAGATCGGCTACCTGGAGCCGGAGCTGTTCGCCATGGCGGCCGACTGGCGGCTCGCCCTCACCCCCGGCGGCGTGGACCAGGACCTGGCGCGGCTGCCGCACGAGCGCATCGCGCGCCCGATGCACCCCTACGACGCCTTCGGCGGCCCCGGCGGGGCCCCGGAGCCGTCGCTGGAGGCGGTGCTGGTGGGCGGGCTGGAAAGTTCGTCACCGAACTAAGTCGGAGGTTCTTTCGCAACGGCTCGGGGTCTGCTCAGATCTGCGCTCACCACCTCGCACCACCTGGCACCACCGGCTCTCCGACGACGACGTCGAGCAGCACCCCGATCCAGCCACGCGCACCGCGGAACCCCAGGAGCACACCCATGGACCTCTCGACGTCGACCCCGTCCCGCCGCACCGTCCTCGGCATGGGCGGCGCCCTGGGCCTGGCCGGCCTGCTCGCCGCCTGCGGCAGCGGCGGCAGCTCCGGTGCCTCCGGCGGCGGCAGCTCCTCGGGGAACCTGCGCGTGTGGTTCATGAAGGACTCGGTGAGCCAGAAGGGCATGGACTGGCTCAAGCAGACCTTCGAGCAGCAGAACCCCGGCTCCACCCTCACCTACGAGATCCAGGTGTGGGACGGCATCGTGGCCAAGCTGCAGACCGCGCTGGCCAGCGCGGACTCCACCCCCGACATCATCGAGCTGGGCAACACCCAGGCCCCCACCTTCTGCGCCGTGGGCGCCCTGGAGGACCTGTCGGACATGAAGTCCGAGCTCGGCGGGGACGACCTCACCAAGTCCCTCGTGGACCTGGGCAGCTACGACGGGAAGATGTACGCCGCGCCGTTCTACGCCGGCAGCCGGATCTTCTTCTACCGCAAGGACCTCTTCGCCGCCGCCGGTGTGCAGGTGCCCACCACCATCGACGAGCTGACCGCCGCCGCCACCACGCTGCAGCAGGCGAACGCCTCCACGGCGAACTTCTCCGGCATCTACCTGCCCGGCATCAGCTGGCAGAGCTGCATCGCGTGGCTGTTCACCAACGGCGGGCTGCTGGCCTCCCAGCAGGGCGACACCTGGAAGGGCGGGCTGTCCACCCCGGAGGCCCAGAAGTCCCTGCAGCAGCTGCAGGCGATCTGGAAGACGGGCTCGACGTCCGGCACCGTCACCGACTCCACCACCGCCAGCCAGCCGTTCGTGCCGTTCAACACCAACGAGACGGCGATGTTCTTCGGCTTCAACTGGCACCTGAAGTCCATCGACCAGGGCCTGGTCAGCGCCGACAAGGTCGGCTACTTCGGCTTCCCGCCGGCGGCCGCGGGCGGCGTCGGCAAGCCGTTCGCCGGCGGCTCCAACGTGGCGATCTCGGCGAAGTCCTCCAAGAAGGACCTCGCCAAGAAGGCCATGCAGCTGATCTTCTCCAAGGACTTCCAGGAGGCCTTCGCCACCGAGGGCGGCTGGGTGCCCGGCAACCTCAAGTACGCCTCGGCCCTCGGCAGCGACGAGCTGTCCACCCTCACCACCGCCGCGGTGAAGAACTCCGTCGGCACCCCGGCCGCCAAGAACTGGGCGCTGGTCGAGGGCGCCAAGACCGTGGACGACTTCTACGTGGCGATGGGCGCCGGCAAGGACCCGGTCTCCCTCGCGGCCGCCGCCGACGCCGCCATGGAGAAGGTCCTCAACCAGGCCTGACCGCCACCCCCTCCCGACCGGACCCGAGGCGAGGAGCCGCCACGTGACCACCGCAGTGCAGCAGCGAGCGCCGCGCGCACGCCGCCCTCAGCGCGTCAGCGAACCCCTGAGCCGGCGCTCCGAGCGCCGCATGGCGGCGCTGCTGCTGGTGCCGGCGGTGGCCGTGGTGGCCCTCGCCCTCGGGTACCCCCTGGTCCGCCAGGTGGTGATGTCGTTCCAGCAGTTCGGCCTGGCCCAGCAGTTCGGGCAGCCGCCGGCGTTCGTCGGGCTGGACAACTTCACCACGGTGCTGTCCGACCCGTCGTTCTGGGCGGTGCTCGGGCGCTCGGTGGGCTTCTGCTTCGTGGTGGCGCTGCTCACCATGGTGGTCGGGACGGCGGGCGCGCTGCTGCTGACGGCCTGCTCGCGGCCGGTGGCGGTCAGCGTGCAGGTGGTGATGCTGCTGGCGTGGGCGATGCCCGTGCTGAGCTCGCTGCAGGTCTTCCAGTGGATGTTCGACTCCCGCTCGGGGGTGGTCGACTGGGCGCTGGTCCAGGCCGGCTTCGGCTCCATGGCGGGCTACAACTGGTTCTCCACGCCGGTGGCGTTCTTCTTCGTGGCGGGCCTGCTCGTCACGTGGATGAGCGTGCCGCTGGTGGTGTTCATGGTCTACGCCGCCGTCACCCAGATCGACACCTCCGTGCTGGAGGCGGCGGCCCTGGACGGGGCCGGCCCGGCGCAGGCGTTCCGGCACGTCATCGCCCCGTCCATTGCACCGGTGCTCGCGCTGGTGTCGCTGCTGGAGATCATCTGGGACCTGCGGGTGTTCACGCAGTTCCACGTCCTGCAGTCCAACGGGGGCATCACCGAGCAGACCAACGTGCTGGGCACGTACGTCTACCAGGTGGGCCTGGCCGGCGGGAACTACGGCGCCGCCTCCGCCGCCGCCCTCATCCTCCTGCTGCTGACCCTCGCGATCAGCGCCCGGTACATCGCCCTGCTGCTGAAGGAGCCGGCATGACCGTCGTGTCGAACCCGCCCACCTCGCCGTCCGCGGGCGGTGCCGCTCCCGGCCTGCAGGCCACCACGCCGCTGGCGGCGGTGGCCAGGGCCCGGCGCAGCCCGCGGCGCCGCGTGCTGGGCGTGCTCGCCAACGCCGTCGCCGTGGTCTTCGGGCTGGCGTGGCTGTTCCCCGTGTACTGGATGCTCAACACGGCGTTCCTCACCAACAGCCAGATCCAGCAGCGCACGCCGGTGCTCTTCCCCGTGGGGGGCACGGCCTCCCACTTCGCGCAGGTGCTCTCCTCCCCCGCGTTCTGGTCGGCGATGCGGATGAGCCTGGCCATCGCGCTCGTCGTCGTCCTCGGGGCGATGGTGTTCGGCTTCCTCGCGGCGCTCGCGCTGTCCCGCTTCCGCTTCCGCGGCCGCACGCAGCTCGTCGTCGCGGTGCTCGTCATCCAGATGATCCCCGCGGAGGCGCTGTTCATCTCCCAGTACCGGATGCTCGACGGCTGGGGTCTGCTGAACTCCGTGGCCGGCATGAGCCTGCTGTACCTGGGCGCCAACATCCCCTTCACCATCTGGATGCTCAAGGGCTTCGTGGACGGCGTCCCGGTGGAGCTGGAGGAGGCCGCCATGCTCGACGGCTGCTCCCGGATGGGCGCGTTCGTGCGCATCACGTTCCCGCTGCTGGGCTCGGGCCTCGTCGCGTCCTCGATCTTCGCCTTCCTGGCCTCCTGGAACGAGTACACCCTCGCGCTGGTGGCGCTCACCAGCGACGGCGCCCGCACGCTGCCGCTGTGGCTGACCAGCTTCAGCGGGCAGAACCAGGTCACCGACTGGGGCGCGATCATGGCGGGGTCCACGCTCATGGCGGTGCCCGTGGTGGTGCTGTTCATGACCGTGCAGAAGCGCATGGCCGCCGGCCTCACGGCGGGCGCCGTCAAGTGAGCACCCCCGCACCGCCCGCCACCGCGGCCGGGCCAGCCCCGGGTCTCTTCCCCCGCCTGGACCTGCGCGCCGGCCGCCCCGTGGTGGCGGTGGACGTGGGCGGGACCCTCACCAAGACCGCGCTGGTGGACGGCCGCGGCGAGGTGCTGGAGGTCCGCTCCGAGCCCACCGTGCTGCGCTCGGCGACCGGGCTGCTCGACCAGCTGGCCCTCGCCGTGGCCGACCTCGCCGCCGCCCACGCCGAGGGCCACCCCGACGCCGTGCCCGCCGCGGTGGGCGTGCACGTGCCGGGCCTGGTGGACGACGCGCGCGGCACGGTGCTGCTGGCCGAGAACCTCGGGCTGCGCGACGTGCCGCTGCGCGACCAGCTGGCCGCCCGCACCGGGCTCCCGGTCAGCCTGGGCAACGACGCGCGCGGCGCGGGCACCGCGGAGTTCCGCATGGGCGCTGCCCGCGGGGCGCGCACCGCCGTGGTCATCAGCATCGGCACGGGCATCGGCGGAGCCGTCTTCGTGGACGGCCGCCTGCACGACGGCGACGGCTTCGGCTGCGAGCTCGGCCACATGCCGGTGCTCGTGCCCGGGCGGCGCGCGCCCGTGGTGTGCGCCTGCGGCGGGCCGTCCTGCCTGGAGCAGTGGGCCTCGGCCGGGGGCATCGCGCGGTCGTACGCGCGGGTCACCGGCAGGCCCGCGCACGGCGCCCGGGAGGTGTTCGACGCCGCGAGGGCCGGCGACGACGACGCCGCGCGCGTGGTCGGTGACGGCCTCGACGCCCTCGCCCTGGCCGTCGCGCAGCTGGCCACCGTGCTGGCCCCGGAGGTGGTGGTCATCGCCGGCGGCCTGTCGCGCGCCGGGGCGGAGCTGTTCGACCCGCTGCACGAGCGGCTGGAGCAGCTGCTGACGTTCCACCGGCGCCCGCGCCTGGTGCCCGCGCGCTTCGGGGACGGCGCCGGCGTGATCGCCTCGGCGCTGCGCGCCGACGAGCTGCTGGAGCAGCTGGTGCTCCCGCTGCAGCAGGGTCCGTCCTCGTGAGCGGCATGATCGGTGCGGTGAGCACCGACCGCCCCGACGGGACGCGCAGGCCGGGGCCTCCCGCCGTCCTGACGCCTCCGGGCACCACGGCTCGGCCGGCGGCTCGGCCGGCAGCACGGCCAGCAGCACGGCCGGCGCGGCCCGTGCGCGACGCGGAGCTCGCCGGGGGGACCTCCTCGGCCATCCTGCGCGCCGTGGCCGGTGGCGCCGCCACCGACAGAGCGGCGCTGGCGCGCCGGCTCGGGCTGGCGCCGTCCACCGTGACCGTCAAGGTCGGCGAGCTCATCGCCGCCGGGGTGCTGGTGGAGGCGGGCGCGGCGTCCGCCACCGGCGGCCGGCCCGCGCGGGTGCTGCGGCTGACCCCGGACGGCGGCTGCATCCTCGCCGCGGAGCTGGGCCGCCACCACGCGCGGATCGCGCTGCTGGACATGTCGGGCTCGCTCGTGAGCTCCTCCGACCTGGCCCTCGACGTGGCGGCGGGTCCCGAGCCGGTGCTGGCGGACCTCGTGGCCGCGTGGACGGACCTGCGCGGGGCCATCCCCGCGGAGGCGGTGCGGGCGGTGGGCGTGGCGCTGCCCGGCCCGGTGTCCAGCCGCAGCGGCGCCGTCGACTCCCCCGCGGCCATGCCGGGCTGGCACCGCTTCGGCGTGGGGGCCCACCTGTCGGCCGAGCTCGGGCTGCCGGCGGTGGTGGAGAACGACGCCAACGCCATGGCGCTGGGCGAGTGCACCGCCCTCGGGGCCGCCGAGGCCGCCCCCGACGACGACGCTGACGAGGCGGCCCCGCCCGCGGGCGCGCCGGCCAACCTGCTGTTCGTCAAGGCCGGCTCCTCCGTGGGCTGCGGCCTGGTGCTCGACGGTCGGCTCTACCGCGGGGCGACGGCGCTGGCCGGGGACCTGGCGCACGTCGTCGTGGGGTCGACCGGCGACGCGCCCTGCAACTGCGGGAACCGGGGCTGCCTCGACACCGTGGTGGGGGGCTCGTACATCCTCGCCGACCTGCGAAGCCGGGGCATCGACGCCCGCGAGCCCCGCGACATCGCCCGGCTGGTGGGAGACGGGGACGCGGTGGCCACCACCCGCGTGCGCGCCGCGGGGCGGCTGCTGGGGCAGACGCTGTCGGCGGTGGTGAACTTCGTGAACCCCGACGCGGTGGTGCTCGGCGGCCTCATCTCGACGCTGGAGCCGTTCGTGGCGGCGGTGCGCTCGCAGCTGTACGAGAACTGCCACCCGCTGGCCACCCGCGACCTGCGGATCGCGCAGAGCGTGGCGGGTGCGGACGCCGGGGTGCTGGGCGTGGGGCAGCTGGCGCTGCGGCAGGCGCTGACGGCGCTGTGACGGTGGCGCTGGAGGTCACCGTCGACTCCCCGGCCGGTGCCCGCGCGGCCCGCGACGGCGGCGCGGACCGGGTGGAGCTGTGCTCGGCGCTGGAGCTGGGCGGGCTGACGCCGTCGCCGGGGGCGCTGGCCGCGTGCCTGGGGGTGGAGCGGGCGCTGCCCGTGCACGTGCTGGTCCGCCCGCGCCCGGGCGGCTTCACCTACGACGACGACGAGCTGGCGACGTCCCTGCGCGACGTGGAGGCGGCGGTCGCCGCGGGGGCAGCCGGGGTGGTGGTGGGCGCGCTGCGGGTGCGCGGGGGTGCCCTGGTGCTCGACGAGGCCTTCCTCGCCGAGGCGGTGTCGCGGGCCCGTGCGGTGCGCGCCGACGTCGACGTGGTGCTGCACCGCGCCGTCGACCAGCTGGCGCAGCCCTCGGCCGCGGTGGCGGTGCTGGCCCGGTGCGGCGTGGACCGGGTGCTGACCTCGGGCGGCGCGCCGCGCGCGGTCAACGGGCTCGCCGAGCTGGCGGCGGTGGCCGAGGCGGGACGGGCGGCCGGTGTGCAGGTCATGGCGGGTGCTGGCGTGCGGCCCGAGCAGGTGGCGGCGCTGGTGGCGGCCGGGGTGCACGCGGTGCACCTGTCGGCCCGCCGCCCGGTGCGCGCCGCCGGGCCGCGGGTGGCGGTCGGCGCCGCCGACGACGGAGCGCACTCCGAGACCGACCCGGCCCTGGTGGCCGCCGTCCGCGCCGCCCTCGACGCCCTCCCCTCACCGTGATCATGGGGTAGCAGGCGGGCAGGCTCGCGTCCGGTGGGCAGGTCCGGGTCCGGGTCCGGGTCCGGGGCCGGAAGCGGACGCCAGGCTCCCCAGCAGTCGCGGGAGCACCGGGGAGGCGGGGTGAGGGCCCGCCCGCGGGGGTCAGGGGTGGGTGGCGCGGTAGCGCGCCACGAGGCCCTCGGGGAGGTCCTCGCGGGTCAGGGCGAACGTGCGGTGGTCCCGCCAGGCGCCGTCGATGTGGAGGAACCCCGCGCGCAGCCCCTCGTCGCGGAACCCGAGCTTCTCCACCACCCGCAGGCTCGCGGCGTTCTCCGGGCGGATGTTCACCTCGACGCGGTGCAGCCCCACCCGCAGGCAGTGGTCCACCACCAGCGCGACCGCCCGGGGCACGATCCCGCGCCCGGCCTGGCGGCCGTCGATCCAGTAGCCGACGTGCGCGGAGCGCATGGCGCCCCACGTGATGCCGCCGACGGTGACCTGCCCGGCGAAGGCGCCGTCCACCTCGAGGGCGAACGGCATCGCCGTCCCCGACCTGCCCTGGCGGGACAGCTCCCAGACCAGGCCCGCGAAGGTGCGCACGGGCGCGGCGCCGTCGGGGTTGGTGGCCTCCCAGGGCCGCAGCCAGGCGCCGTTGGCGGCGCGGACCTCGCGCCACGCGGAGCTGTCGCGCACGCGCAGCGGGCGCAGCACCACCTCGCCGTCGTGCAGGACGGCGGGCCAGCCCGTGGTGCTCACGCCCCGCTCACCAGCGGCTCATGACCGGGGGTGGTCGCCGCCGCGGCGCTGGTCGACGGCGTGGGGAAGCACCGCCGCGAGCACCTCCACGGCGTCGCGGCAGGCCCCGGGCGAGCCGGCCACGTTGACCACCAGGGTGCTCCCGGCCATCCCGGCCAGCCCCCGGGAGAGCACCGCCGTCGGCACGCCCTGGGCCAGGCCGGCGGCGCGCAGTGCCTCGGCGATGCCGGGCACCGGCCGGTCGAGGAGGGGCGCGGTCTGCTCCGGGGTCTGGTCGTGGGGGTTCAGGCCCGTCCCGCCGGTGGTGACGACGACGTCGAAGCCGGCGGCCACCGCCGCGCGCAGGGCTTCGCCCACGGGGTCGCCGTCGCGCACCACCTGCGGGCCGTCCACCGCGAGGCCGGCGGCGCGCAGGCCCTCGACGAGCACGGGCCCGGCGGTGTCCTCGTAGACGCCCGCCGCCGCGCGGTTGCTGACGGTGACGACCAGCGCCCGGGGCGAGGGGTCAGCGGTGCCAGTCACCGGAGCGTCCCCCGCTCTTGGCGACCACCCGCACACCGGTGATCTCGGCCCGCTTGTCGAGGCCCTTGACCATGTCCACCAGCGCCAGCCCGGCCACGGCCACGGCGGTCAGCGCCTCCATCTCCACGCCGGTGCGGTCTGCCGTGCGCACGGTGGCCGTGAGCGCGACGCCCGGCCGCTGCGGGGCGGTGCTGACCTCCGCGACGACGTCGACGGCGTGCACCGCCACCGGGTGTGCCAGCGGCACCAGCTCAGGGGTGCGCTTGGCCGCCTGGACGCCCGCGATGCGGGCCACGGCGAGCGCGTCGCCCTTCGGCACGGTGCCGTCCAGGAGCGCCGCCACCACCTCGGGCGAGCAGACGACGAACCCCTCGGCGCGCGCCTCGCGCACGGTGACGTCCTTGGCGCTGACGTCGACCATGCGCGCGTTGCCGCGGGCGTCCAGGTGCGGGAAGCCCGCCGTTCCGCTCATGGGGTCACCACCGCCTCATCGTCTCCCGCGCTCGAGGAGCATGCACCGCACGACGTCCCCGGGCTCCACGGACGTGGTGTCCTCGCCGGTGACGGCCAGGGCGTTGGCCCCGGCCAGCCCGAAGACGAGGTGGGAGCCGGGGCCGCTGGCGGGGCGGACCCGGGGGCGGCCGTCGTCGTCGGTGGTGACGACGGCGCGGGTGAACTGGCGCTTGCCGGGCGGGCTCGACCAGCCCTGCGTGGCGGTGGCCACGACGGCCGGCCGGTGCAGCTCCGCCTCGCCGAGCATCCGGCGCAGCGCCGGCCGCACGAACACCTCGAAGGAGACGTAGGCGCTGACGGGGTTGCCGGGCAGGGTGAAGATCGGCACGCTGCGCCCGCCGCGGGTCAGCACGCCCAGGCCCTGCGGCATGCCGGGCTGCATGGCCACCCTGGTGAACTCCACGGTGCCGAGGCGGCTCAGCACCTCCTTGACCACGTCGTAGGCGCCGGCGCTGACGCCGCCGGAGGTGACGATGACGTCGGAGCCCTCGAGCTGGCCCTCCAGCACGGACAGGAGGCGCTGGGGGTCGTCGTCGACGATGCCCACGCGGGTGGCGCGCGCGCCGACGTCCAGGGCGGCCGCGGTCAGCGCGGTGGAGTTGGCGTCCACCACCTGCCCGAACCCCGCGGGACGGCCCGGGTCCACCAGCTCGCTGCCGGTGCTCAGCACCGACACCCGCGGCGCGGGCAGCACGCGGGCGCGCTCGCGCCCGACGGCCGCGAGCAGCGCGACGTGGCGCACCGACAGCCGCGTGCCCGCCGCCACCAGGGTGGTGCCGGGCCGGACGTCCTCCCCGGCGCGGCGCACGTGCAGGCCCTCGGGCACCGCGCGGCGCACGAGCACCGTGGCCACGCCGCCGTCGGTGTCCTCGACGGGCACCACGGCGGTGGCCCCGGGGGGCACCGGGGCGCCGGTCATGATGCGCGCGGCGGCGCCGGCCGCCAGGGGCGCGACCTCGCGCACCCCTGCCGGCAGGTCGGCCACCACGGGCAGGGAGACGGGTGCGTCAGCGCGCGCCGTGGCGACGTCGGCGTGCCGGACGGCGTACCCGTCCATGGCGGAGCCGTCGAAGGCGGGCAGCGAGGAGGTCGCGACGACGTCCTCGGCGAGCACGCAGTCGACGGCGTCCAGGAGCGGCAGCTCGACGGGGGCGAGGGGGGAGACAGCAGCCAGGCAGGCGGCCAGGTGCTCCTCGACCGAGCGCACGGCTGCTCAGGCCCCTGCGTCGTCAGTGCTGTGGGTGGGCTGCTCGGTGTCGAAGCCCGACGCGACCCACTCCGACAGCCAGGAGTTGAACTCCCCGCCGAGGTCCTCGCGGCCCGAGGCCAGGCGCACCACGGCCTTGAGGTAGTCGAGCTTGTCGCCGGTGTCGTAGCGGCGGCCGCGGAAGACCACGCCGCGCAGCCCGCCACCGGCCTCCGCCGGCATCCCGGCGAGGGTCTCGAGGGCGTCGGTCAGCTGGATCTCCCCGCCCTTGCCGGGAGCGGTCCTCTCGAGCACCTCGAAGGCGGCGGGGTGCAGCACGTACCGGCCGATCACCGCGAGGTTGCTGGGCGCGTCGGCCGGGTCCGGCTTCTCGACCATGCCCTTGAGGGTCACCACGTCGTCCTCGCCCTGCGTGGACGGGTCGTCGAGGAGCTCGGCGCAGCCGTACATGCCGACGTTCGCGCGCGGCACCTCCAGCAGCGCCACCACGGAGCCGCCGTGCTGCTGCTGCACCTCGACCAGCCGGGCGAGCAGCGGGTCGCGCTCGTCGATGAGGTCGTCGCCGAGGAGCACCGCGAAGGGCTCGTCGCCCACGTGCGCCTTGGCGGTGAGCACCGCGTGGCCCAGGCCCTTGGCCTGGTGCTGGCGGACGTAGTGCACGTCGGCGAGCTCGGTGGTCTCGTGGACCAGCGCGAGCTTCTTGTCGTCGCCCTTGGCCGCGAGGTTCTGCTCGAGCTCGGGGACGACGTCGAAGTGGTCCTCCAGCGGGCGCTTCGTGCGGCCCACCACGAGCAGCACGTCGGTCAGGCCGGCGGAGACGGCCTCCTCCACGACGTACTGGATGGCCGGCTTGTCGACGACCGGGAGCATCTCCTTGGGCGTCGACTTGGTGAAGGGCAGGAACCGCGTGCCGAGGCCGGCGGCGGGGATGACCGCCTTGCGGATCGGGCGCGTGCCAGCGGGACTCATGCTGGGAGGTTATCGGGGCGCGACGACGGGAGGCAGGATCAGCGCCCGTGGACGACCAGCAGCAGGGCCGCCCGGTGGAGACGGCCCCCCGGACGGCGGACGACCAGGCGCCCGGCAAGGCGGCGCTGCGCGCCGGCGTGCGCGCCGCCCGCCGAGCCCTCGACGACGACGAGCGCGCCGCGCTCGACGCGGCCCTTGCGCGCGCGGCGCTCGCCGACGGCTCCCCGCTGGCGGCGCTCGCGCCGGGCGCCGTGGTGGCCCTGTACGACTCCCGCCCCACCGAGCCGGGCACGCGCGCGCTGCGGGCGGCGCTGGCCGCGCGGGGCGCCGTCGTCGTCCTCCCGGTGGTGGTGGGCGCGGCCCCGCTGGCGTGGGTGGTCGACGCCCCGGGCGCGCCCGCCCGTCCGGAGGGGCTGGCGGGGGCGGCGGCGGTGCTGCTGCCCGCGCTGGCCGTGGACGGCAGCGGGTCGCGCCTGGGCCAGGGCGGCGGCCACTACGACCGGACGCTGGCGCTGCTGCCGCCCGAGGGCTCCCCCGGCAGGCCGCTGCTGGCCGCGGTGGTCCGCGAGCCGGAGGTGCTGGCCGCGGGTGAGCTGCCCCGCGAGCCCCACGACGTCCGCGTCGACGCCGCCCTGACCCCCGCCGGCTGGACCGCCCTGCGCTGACCTCGCGCGGCGGATGTGGGCTGATCCACGCGTCGGGAGGGCGCCGCGCCGGTACCGTGCGCCCCACCCCCACCTCGCGCGCCGCCCGGCCGCCGCCGGAACCTCGACGGGAGGCCCCGCATGACGGTCGACGACCTCAACGTCGCGGTGCTCGTCGGCGCGCTGGTGCTGGTGGTGGCGGTCTTCGCGGTGCGCCTCTCGGTCGGCACCGGCACCCCGTCGCTGCTGCTGTACCTCGCCCTCGGCGTGGCGCTCGGCGAGGACGGGCTGGGCATCCAGTTCGACGACTACGACCTCACGCAGGTGCTGGGGTACGGCGCGCTGGTCATGATCCTCGCCGAGGGCGGCCTGACCACGCGGTGGGCCTCGATCCGGCAGGCGATCGCCCCGGCGGCGCTGCTGGCGACGCTCGGCACCGCGGTCTCGGTGGTGGTGGTGGGCGCCGTGGCGCACTGGGCGCTCGGCGTCGACTGGGCCACCGGGATGCTGCTCGGCGCCGTCGTCTCCTCCACCGACGCGGCAGCGGTGTTCTCGGTGCTCCGGCGCGCTCCGCTGCCGCACCGCCTGGGGGGCCTGCTCGAGGCGGAGTCGGGGTTCAACGACGCGCCCGTCGTCATCGCCGTGGTCTCCCTGACCTCCGTGCTGGGCGGGGAGTCCTCCCACGGCTGGGGCTTCCTGGTGTTCGAGGCGGGGGCCGAGCTGGTGGGCGGCGCCGCGATCGGGCTGGCGCTGGGCTGGCTGGGCGCGCTGGGCCTGCGGCGCGTGGCGCTGCCCGCCTCGGGCCTGTACCCGATCACCGTGCTGGCGGTCTGCGCGCTCGCCTACGGGCTGAGCGCCGAGGTGCACACCTCCGGCTTCATCGCCGTCTACCTCGCGGGCCTGGTGCTGGGCAACGCCGAGCTGCCGCACCGCCCCGCCACCCGCGGCTTCGCCGAGGGCGTGGGCTGGCTGGCGCAGATCGGGCTGTTCGTGCTGCTGGGGCTGCTGGTCTCGCCCTCCGACATCCCCGGGCAGGTGGTGCCCGCGCTCGTGGTGGGGTTCGCCCTGCTGCTGGTGGCGCGGCCGCTGTCGGTGCTGGTCTCGGTGTCGTGGTTCAAGGTGCCCGTCCGCGACCAGGTGCTGCTCAGCTGGGGCGGCCTGCGCGGCGCGGTGCCCATCGTGCTGGCCACGGTGCCCGCCGCGGCCGGCGTGCCCGGCACCGAGGGCGTGGTGGAGATGGTGTTCGTGCTGGTGGTGGCCTTCACCCTGGTGCAGGCGCCGACCCTGCCGTGGGTGGCGCGGCGCCTGGGCATCAGCGAGCCGGCCGTGCGGGACCTCGAGGTGGAGTCGAGCCCGCTGGAGGAGATCGGCGCCGACGTGCTGCAGGTCAAGGTGGGCCCGGGCTCGCACCTGCACGGCCTGGAGGTCTTCGAGCTGCGCCTGCCCGAGGGCGCCGAGGTCTCCCTGCTCGTGCGCGACGGCCGGGCCCGCGTCCCCACCCGCACCACCACCCTGCAGCGCGGCGACGACCTGCTGGTGGTCGCCGTCTCCGGGGTGCGCGAGCTCACCGAGGAGCGGCTGTTCGCGCTGTCCGAGCGCGGCAGGCTGGCGGGCTGGACGACGCCGGGGGCCACCCGGGTGCCGGAGCTGCGACCGGCGCCCGGCCGCGACCGTACAGTGCCGCAGCGTGACTCCCAGCGCTGACGACGACGGCGACAGGTCCCCCGCCGGCGGCGCCGCGGACCTGGACGGGCTCGTCGCCGGCGTGGGCGCCCGGGTCCGGGCCCTGCGCTCGCAGCGGGGCCTGACGCTGTCCGAGCTGGCCGACGCGACCGGGCTGAGCGCCTCGATGGTCTCGACCGTGGAGAGGGGGCGCACCGCGCCCTCCCTGGGGACGCTGGCGCGCCTCGCGCAGGGCCTGGGCGTGAGCGTGGCGTCGCTGTTCGCGGCCGCTCCCGGCGAGGGGTCGCCCGTCCTGCGGGCGGCCGACCAGATCGTGGACACCACACCGGGCGGGCTGGTGCGCCGGCTCGCCGTCTTCCAGCCCGACAACGACGTCGAGGTCTACGTGGACGAGTACCCGCCCGGCACCAGCCACGCCGCGCGCCCCTCCCAGCACCCGGGCCAGGAGTACGGGGTGCTGCTGGAGGGGTCGCTGGAGGTCGAGCTCGGCGACGAGGTCCACCTCGTGGAGGAGGGGGACGCCGTCCACTACGAGGCCAAGCAGGCGCACCTCATCCGCAACACCGGTGGCACCCCGGCGCGCGCCGTGTGGGTCAACGTCCGCCGCCTCTGACCCGCCCCGGCCCGCCCCGGCCCGCCCCACGCGGGCCGAGGGGAGGAGCCGGTAACGCCGCCGTAACCGGCGCAGGGGTCGCGGGCAACACCGGAGCAACAACCGGGTTGTAGGAATTGCACTGTCAGCGAAGTCGAACGACTCGCTCCCGCACTCCGACGACCCGAGGTGGCCCCATGCCCGCCCCCGCCCCCGTGCTCTCCATCGGCCCCGAGGACCGGCTCCCCGCCGGCAGGACGGCGCTCTTCGGCGTCCAGCACCTCCTGGCCCTCACCGGCATCTTCATCTTCCCGGTGCTCCTGGGCGCCGCCCTGCACCTGCAGACCGCGCAGGTGGCCCAGATCGTCCAGGCGTGCTTCCTGCTGACGGGCGTCGTCACCCTGCTGCAGTCGAGCCGCCTGCTCCGGCTGCCCGTCGTGCAGGGCCCGACGGCGGCGTTCTTCGTGGCGCTCATGACCTCGGGCGCCACCTACGGCCTCGGCACGGCCTTCGGGTCCATGGTGGTCGCAGGCCTCGTCTTCATGGCCCTGACCGTCCCGCTCGGCAGGCTCGGGGTCTTCGGCCACGTGTCGCGCGTGGCCACGCACCCGGTGGTGTTCGGCTCCCTGTTCGTGATCATCGGCGCCCAGCTCGCCGCCATCGGGCTGCCCAACTGGTTCGGCGTGCCCGGCACGCCCGCCTTCGGCGTCCGCAGCTTCGCCGTGGCCGCCGTCACCGCCGTGGTGGTGCTCGCCTGCCTCGTCCTGGGCCGTGAGGGCCTCGTCAAGCGGGGGGCGGTGGTCTGGGGCATCGCCGCGGGCACCGCGGTGGCCGCCGCCCTGGGCACCTGGGCCCCCGCCGCGCCGGCCGCGGTGCTGGGCGCGCCGCACCCGCCCCCCTTCGGCTTCGGGGTGGCGTGGCCCGCGGTGGTCCTCATGCTGCTGGCCTTCCTGCAGGCCGGTACCGAGTCGATGGGCATGTACTCCCTCATCGGCGGCTGGACCGGGCAGCAGGTCTCCTTCCAGCGCGTCAACCGCGGGCTCTTCACCGAGTTCGCCGGATGCGTCGTCGGTGGTCTCTTCGGCGGCATCGGCACCACCTCCTACCCGGAGAACGCCGGCATCGTCCGCGTGACCGGCGTCGGCAGCCGGCGCGTCACGATGGCGGCCGGGGCCTTCGCCGTCGTCCTCGCCTTCGTCCCGGCCGTCAGCCTCTTCGTCGCCGGCCTGCCGGGCCCGGTGCTGGCGGCCGCGTCCACCATCCTCTTCGGGACCATCGCCGTGGGGGGCATCCAGATGCTGGCCGACGTCGAGTGGGACGACATCAACCTCGCCGTCGCCGGCCCGTCCATCCTCGTCGCGCTCGGCGTGCAGTTCCTCCCGGCCGACGTCGCGAAGGCCGCCCCGCCCGCGCTGGCCGGGCTCGTCACCAGCCCCATGATGGTCGGCGTCGTCCTGCTGCTCGTGCTCCACGCCCTGCTGAACCTGGGCCTGCGCCCGCTGCTCGCGAGGCGCACGCCCGAGGTGCCCGAGGTGGACACGGCGGCGGGCCCGGAGGCGGTCGTGCTGCCCAGCCAGGCCCCGCGCGCCGCTGACGAGCTGACCAGGGCCTGACCCGTGGAGGACCTGCAGCTCACGCACCGCGTCCACGGCGACCAGCGGCCGCTGGACCCGACCGGTGACTTCGCCGAGTGGCTCCAGCCCGCCGCCGCCGCCGTCGTGTCGATCGACATGCACGACGGCCACCTCTCCGAGGACCCCGGATGCCCCTGCCCGGCCCCCCGAGGGCGGGAGGTGGTGGCACCGGTCGACGCGTTCCACCGCGCGGCGCGCGCGGCCGGCGTGCCCGTGATCCACGTCCGCTCCGAGGTCCGCGCCTCCGGCGTGGACGACGTGCGCGGCGTCCCCAGCGCCTGGCGCACCACCTTCCCCCAGTGGGTGGGTCCCATCCCGGGCGCCGACCAGCACGCGCTGGCGGGGAGCCGCTGGACGAGGTTCACCACCGAGGTCCTCCCCGGTGACGAGGTGGTGACCGGCAAGAAGCGCCTGTCCGCCTTCTACCCCACCGACCTCGACTTCCTGCTGCGGCAGATGGGCGTCAGGACCGTGGTGCTGGACGGGATCATGGCCGACTGCTGCGTCCTCAACACGGCCTTCGACGCCAGCAACCTCAGCTACCGCGTCGTCGTGCTTGAGGACCTGGTCCGCGGCACCGACGCGGCGCTGGAGGCCTCGGCGCTGGCGGTGGTCTCGCTCCACCTCGGACTGGTCACGTCCTCCTCCGACCTCGTGAGGGCCTGGTCAGCGCTGGCCCCACCCGAGCAGCGGGTCGCCCCGGTGGCGGCCGTGCGGTGATCACCGGCAGCCCCGCGGCTGCTCGGACCACGAGGGACTCCCCCGCACCCCCGGTGCCGGGGGGTCCCTCGTGGCGCGCGCCGCTGACCGTCGTCGGCGTGGTCGTCGCCTCCACCGCCCTGTCCACCGCCCCCACCCCGCTGTTCCCCCTCTACGCCGCGCGCGACGGTCTGACGCCCACGGCCACGACCGCCGTCTTCGCCGTCTTCGCCGTCGGTGTGGTGGTGGGCCTGGCCGGGGCGGGCAGGTCCAGCGACCGGTGGGGCCGGCGCAGGGTGCTGCGGGCCGCGGCCCTCCTGGAGGTGGTGGCCGCCGCGGTGCTCGCCGCGGTCCCGGGCACCGCCGGCCTGGTGGCCGGACGGGTGCTCTGCGGCCTGGGCGTCGGCGTGCTGGCGTCCACGGCGTCGGTCGCGGTGCGCGAGCTGGCCGCCCGGGCCCCCGAGGTGGCGCGGCGGCGCTGGTCCGCGGCCGCAGGCGCCATGAGCATGGCCGGGCTCGGCCTCGGACCGCTCCTCGCCGGTGCGCTGGCCGAGCTGGCACCGGCACCGCTCCACCTCGTCTACGGGGTGCTCGCGGTGGCGCTCGCGGCGGCGTGGCGGGCGCTGAGGCGCCTGCCGGAGACGGCTCCGGCCGCGGGAGGAGCGCCGCCGACGCCGCCCGGCGGACCAGGTGCCGGCGGCGCGCGGCTGGGCGCGGCGCCTCTGGTCCTGGCCCTCACGTCCTTCGCCGTGACCGGCTTCTACGGCGGCCTCACCCCCGAGGCCCTGCGCGGCGCGGGTGGCCCGGCGGGCCCGCTGGCCGCGGGTGCCGCCATCGGGTCGGTGTTCCTGGCCGGGGCGGTCGCTCCGCAGGTGGTGCCCACCGGGCGTCGCGGCGGGCGGCTGCTGGGAGCTGTGGCCGTCGCCGTGGGGACCGTCGCCTCCGCCGTGGCGCTGGCCGTGGGTGCGCCGTGGCTGCTGCTGGTCGCCGCTCCGCTGGCGGGGGCCGGCAGCGGCGTGCTGTTCGCCTCCGCGGTCGGCACGGCCGCGCGGGTTGCCCCGGCGCGCCGGGCGGCCGCGGCCAGGGCGGTGTTCCTGGCCGCGTACACGGGTCTGGCGGTGCCGGTGCTGGGGGTGGGCCTGCTGCTGGGGGTGGTGCCCCTCCGCACCGCCGTGCTCCCCCACGCCGCGCTGGTCCTCGCGCTCCTGGGGGCGGGTCTGTGGGCCGGGCGGGTCCGTGCACCGCGGGAACAGAGCGACCAGCGCTAGCATTGGCACTCGGACGGTCGGAGTGCCAGCGCCTCGCGGGGCTCGGTGCGGCGGCCGCTCGTCGTCGTCGTGAACCGAGGAGCCCCAGCGTGCCCACGTACGCCTACACCTGCACCGCCTGCGACCACAGCCTCGAGGTGCGGCAGTCGTTCTCCGACGCAGCGCTCACCGAGTGCCCGGAGTGCTCCGGCCGCCTGCGCAAGCGCTTCGACGCCGTGGGCGTGGTGTTCAAGGGCAGCGGCTTCTACCGCACCGACTCCCGCTCGGAGGGCAAGGGCGGCTCGTCGGGCTCGGCCGGCTCCTCCTCGAGCGGGTCGAGCAGCTCGGGCAGCTCGAGCTCGACCAGCTCCGGCGACAGCTCCTCCAGCAGCAGCTCGACCCCCGCCAGCAGCAGCTCCAGCCCGGCCAGCAGCTCCACCGCGTCGAGCAGCAGCTCCTCGTCCTCCTCGTCGTCGTCCTGAGACGCCGCTGACGCCCCGCCCGGTGCACCACCGGGCGGGGCGTCGTGCTGTCGTCCGCCCACAGGCCGGTCTCGCGGCACCGCTGTCCACAGGCGGTGGGCCCGTCCCTGCGCCGACCGCGCTCCCGCCGCGACGCTGCGGCGATGACCACCACCTGGCCGCCGCCGTCGCGGCTGCGCACCGCGCCTCCTGGCGCGCCCTCCTCCCCCCGAGCGGCCGGCGGGCCGGGCGCCGCGCGCCGCCGGCTGCGGCGCGCGCTGCGACGGGCCCGCCGGCCGCTGGCGGCGCTGCTGCTGGCCGCCGCCACGGGCCTGGTGGCGACGGCGCTCGTGCAGTCCGAAGAGGCCGGCGGCGGGGTGCCGGTGCTGGTGGCGGCGCAGGACCTGCCGGCCGGGGCGGCGGTGGGGCCGGGTTCGCGCGCGGCGGTGGTGCCCCCCGCGGCGGTGCCCTCGGGGGCGCTCTCCCCGGAGGACGTCGCCGCCTCCGGGAGCGCGGCGGACGCCCGGCTGGCCGCCCCGGTCCGCACCGGCGAGGTCATCACCGACGTGCGGCTGCGCGGCGGCGACGTGCTCGCCTCGCTCGAGCCCGGCCAGGTGGCCGTGCCCGTGGGCGTCAGCTCACCCCTGCCGGAGGGGCTCGTGGTGCCGGGGGCGCAGGTCGCGGTGCTGGCGGCGGCGCCCGAGGGCCCGCCGGTCCCCTCCGGGGACGGCGACGTGACGGGCGGGCAGCAGCCCCCGAGCGGGGTGCTCGTGCGCAGCGCGACCGTGCTCGTCGTGAGCAGCGACCCCCTCACCCGGGGCCTGCTCGCCGCGGGCAGCAGCAGCACCGTGGTGGTGGTGGCGCTGGACGACGACGACGCGGCCCGCGTGGCCGCCGCCACGGCCAACGGCGGGGTGGTGCTCGCCCGGGCCGCCTGAGCGCGCCCGCGCGTGGCTCAGCCCCAGTGGGGAGGGCGGTCGGCGAGCAGCCGCTGGGCCTCGGCGGCCCAGCGGCGGTCGTCCTCGGAGCCCGCGTGACCCGCGTGACCCGCGTGACCCGCGTGACCCGCGTGGTCGGCGTGGTCGGCGGGTGCCAGGACCGGGGCCTCCACCTCCTCGCCGGGAGCTCCGGTGGGCGGCGCGACCACGCGGCGACGGGCCCGCCCCGGACGGCGCCCGCCGCCGGTGGTGGTGGTGGTGGTCGTGGTGGTCTCAGGCACCGCTGGACAGCTCCCGCACCACGGCGGCCACCGGTGCCGTCGGGTCGTCGAAGAGCTCGCGGGCGCTGACCCTCACCACGGCCCAGCCGAGGTGGCCGAGCTGCTCGGGCACCACCAGCTCCCGCTGCACCAGGTCGCCCACGGGGTCGTCGTCGGTGCCGGCGGGGATGTCGGTGAGCACCGCCACCGCGGGGCCGTCCGCGCCCGCGGGCAGCACCACGAGGTCGGGCACCGAGCCGGTGACCAGCGCCCGCGCCCCGCGGCCGCCGAGGCGGTCCGACAGGCGGGACAGCAGCGGGTCCGGAGCGGCCCCGGCCGGGGCCCCGTGCCCCGCGGCGAGGGCGCGCAGGGGCTCGAGCGGGTCCGCGGCGGCGGGCTCCTCCAGCGACAGCAGCAGCTGGCGCAGGGCGGAGGCGCCGGTGGAGGTGCACTGGGAGGCCTCCAGCACCTCCCCCGCCACGCAGCTGACCACGGTGAGGCGCTTGCGGGCGCGGGTGAGCACCGACGCCAGCCAGCGGTGCCCGTCGGCGTCGTCGAGGGGCCCGAAGCGGTGCACGAAGCGGCCCAGCGGCGTGACGCCCAGGCCCACCGAGAACACGACGGCGTCGCGCACGGTGTCGGCGCAGCGCTCGACGTCGGTCACCACGAAGCTCTCGCGGCGCCGCCGCCGCAGGAACGCGGCGAGCTCGGGCCGGGCGGGCAGCGCGGCGCGGACGGCGTCGGCGATGCGGCGCGCGTGGGAGCGGGTCAGGGCCACCACGGCGAGCGACTCGTTCGGGTGCTCGCGCACGTGGCTGAGCACGAGGTCCACCACGGCGGCCACCTCGCCGTCCGGGCTGTTGACCACGCCGTCGGCGTCCGGGCGGCCCGTGACGTCGCTGACGCGGCGCAGCCGCACCGGCGGGCGCCCCGGAGGGCACGGCACGGCGTGCTCGCCGGTCGTGGTGCCGGGGACGGCCCGCGCGAGCGCCGCGAGCTGCAGCGGCATCCGGTGCTGCCAGTCGAGGCGCAGGGTGGGGAGCACCTGCTCGAGGGCGTCGAAGACGCTGCGGCGCGAGCCGCGCGGCAGCGGGGCCTCGTCAGCGCGGCGCGGCGCCACCCGCACGGGCGTGGGACCGCCCGGGTCGCCGACCACCACCAGCTGGCGCCCGGCGGAGGCGGCGAGCACCGCCTCCGGCACGCCCACGCGGTGGGCGGCGAGCACCAGCACCACGTCGTAGCGGCGCTGGGAGGCGAGCTCCACCGAGAGCGCCAGCGGTCCGCTCACCCGGCACGGCGCGCTGGCCGACAGGGCCGTGGCGCCGCGGACGCGGTGCACGGCGGCGGCGCGGCGGTGCTTCTCGCGCGCGGCGAGGGCGGCGCTGGCCTCGGCGTGGCCGACGGCGTCGAGGCCGCCGAGCGCGGGGTCGGCCGCCACGAGGGTGTCGAGCACGGAGCGCCACCACGAGCGGCGCAGCTCCACCACGGCCTGGTCCGGGTCGAGCCCGCGCCGGCGGGCCTCCTCCAGCAGCGGCACCAGGCCGCGGCGCTCCAGCACGGCGAGCAGCTGGGCGCGCTGCGGCAGGTCGGCGAGGGTGCCGGAGTCGGCGACGAGGGCGCCGAGCCGCTCGGTGAGCGCGTGCCAGGGCTCGTCGGCGAGGGCCCCGCCGCCGGTGGTGGGTGCGAGCACCGCGGACAGGGCGCTGACCTGGGCGACCACCTGGTCCAGCACCACCTCGGCGGCCGGGACCCCCTGAGGCACGCGCGGCGGCGCGCCGGCGGAGTCCTCAGCGCGCCAGGCCTCCCAGTCGAGGCGGGCGCGCTCGGCGTCGAGGAGGGCGCCGTGCAGGTCGTCCAGGAGCACCCCGGGGCGCACCAGCTCCCGCGCGGCGCGCTCGAGGCGGCGGCGCTCGAAGACGCCGTACCGGGGGCCGGTGGCCCGCTGGGCGGGCGGGGCGGTGGCGTCGACCAGCGGCGTGAGCGGCCTGTCGAAGACGGCCGGGAGGAAGGAGTCCAGGCAGTCGCGCACGCGCGCCAGCAGGTCCAGCTGGGCCTGCGCGTCGGCCACGCAGCCTGGGACGCGCAGGCCGCTGCCCCCGGCGAGCACGGTCGCCTGGCGGCGCAGGGCGGGCAGGAGGTCGTCGCGCAGGGCGCGCGCCTCGTCGAGCGCCTCGGCGGCCTCGGCGCGGTTGGCCAGCGCGGCCCCGGACCAGGCGGTGTCGCCCACCCGGGCCGACAGCGCCCCCAGGTCCACCGCCTCGCGCAGCTCCGCGGCGGCCTTCTCGCGCTCGGCGGCGTCCATGGCGCGCAGCGCGGCCGGGGCCAGGCGCACCGGGTCGGGCCCGGGCGGGAGCACGGTGAGGGCCGCCATGGCCTCCAGGGCCGACACCCCCCACGGTCCGCGGCGGGTGTGCAGGGCGGCGCGGTGGCGGCCCAGCGCCGCGACGACGTCGCCGTCGCCCCCCGCGCCCCCGGGGCCGGAGGTCCCGGAGGGGGCCGCCGCCTCGACGGGGATCACCGGGAGCGGTCCGGTGCTGTTGGGGTCGACCGACCCCGTCGCGTCCACGAGGAGGTCCCCGAGGCCGCGCGCCGCCAGGCGGCGGGCGACGTCCTCGGCCTCCTGCTGCTGCCCGGCCACCAGCAGCACGCTGCGGCCGGTGGCGGCCAGCGCCGCGACGGTGGTGGCGGCCACCTGCGTGGCGCCGGTGCCCGGGCCCGCCTCCACGCGCACGGAGCGGCCGGCGAGGACGGTGTCCAGGACGCGGCGCTGGGAGGCGTCCAGCGGCAGCACCTGGACGTCGTCGGGGTCGACGCCGCGCGCGCCCTCGGGCAGCTCGACGGCGGTGGTGGGGCTCTGCAGGCGGGCGCGGGAGCGCGGGTCCCCGGCCAGCGCCTGGGCCACGTCGGAGCCGGCGAGGTCGTCCGCGGCGCGGTCCAGCTCGGCCACCAGGGACCGGGCGACGTCCACGAGGACGGTGACGAGCAGACCGGGCTTGACCTGGATGTCGGGGGCGGAGACCCGGGTGAGGGAGCGCAGGCGCTCCAGCGCCGGTGCCGGGTCGAAGCCGTGGGCGTGCACCGACAGCGCCGCCAGCCCGGCCGGGTCCACCGGGACGCCGCGCCGCTGCAGCTCGCGCACGAGCGCCGGGTTGGTGCGCACCGGTCCGCCCAGGCCGATCTCGTAGTCGACGGGGCCGGAGCCGCGGGCGTGCAGCTCCGCGGGCCGCAGCAGCAGCGGGGTGCTCACGGTGGTGCCGCTGGCCTCGTCGTGCCAGGAGGCCAGTCCCACCGCGAGCACGCAGGCCTGCAGGCCGTGCTCGTCGGCCAGGGCGGCGGCCTCGCCGCGGATGGCGCGAGCGCGCCGGCGCGCCTCCTCGAGCGCACCGGTCTCCCGGAAGAGGTGGGACAGGCGCGTGGGCCGGCCGGCCAGGAGCAGGGCGACGCCGGAGGGGTGCGCGGAGGCGAGCTCGAGGGAGCCGTCGCGCAGGTCCTCGGCGGTCATGAGCGGCTCGGGACCCCCCAGGGAGGCCAGCTCGGTGCGCCAGCCGGCCAGGGCCGCGTCGAGGCCGCGGCCGCGCGGGGGCTGGGCCGCGGAGCGCCGGCCGGTCGTGGAGGCACCGCTCGGGCCCCCTCCCGAGGGCGCGGAGCCGGGCTCACCAGCAGCGCTGTCGGGGCCGGGCGCGGGAGGCTCGCCCGGGGCGGCCGCGCCACGCGGCTCACCGGGGGTCACCGACAGCGGCCGGTCCTGACCCCCAGCCGCCCCGGCACCAGCAGCCCCACCCGCCACGCCCATCAGCCCTTGAGTCACCCGGAAAGGCTAGTGCGCCCAGCCGGTGGCCAGCACGGCACGACCGGTGCGCCGCGCCAGGCGCGTCAGTGGGCGTCAGCGAGTGCGGTCCGGCGGCCCCGCCCGGCTACCCTGGGGCCTGCGCCCTGGTAGCTCAGCGGAAGAGCAACCGCCTCCTAAGCGGTAGGTCGCGGGTTCGAGTCCCGCCTGGGGCACCGCTGCGCGGTGGCCCTCAGTCGACGCGTGCGGCGGCCGCTGCGCTCCGCTCGGCGCGCGGCGAGCCGCTCATCATCTTGGACTCCAGGCGCGAGAAGCCGAGGAGCGCCGGCAGGAGCAGCGGGGGAAGGGCCAGGGCCATCCACATCATGGCTGTGGCTATGCCCCGATCGGATGTCCGTCATGCGCGCCGTGTCCGTTTCGTGACCGATCGCAACCCAACCGTTATCAAAACCCCTGCAGCCCCTCGCGTCACACGAGCCCCCCACACCCCACCCGTCTTCGGCGTGAGTTCTGCGACAACACTTCCACCGCCCCTCGAGGTCAGCGGGCGAGCCGCTCGACCACCGCGGCGAAGACCGGGGGTGCCGCCGCGGCGGCCGGCACCAGCCCCGCCCGCACCGGTCGCGGGCCCGAGGCCGCGAGCAGACCGGCCGTCAGCACGCGGTGCGCCCGCGTCTGACGGGCCCAGGCCCCGGCGTACGCCGGGGCCACCCACCGGCCGCGCTCGCCGGTGAGGGCGGTCACGGCCTCGCGGGCCGCCGCCAGCCCCACGCGCAGCCCCTCGCCGGTGAGCGCGTCGACGTAGCCCGCGGCGTCCCCGACCAGCAGCACCCGTCCCGCGGCCACCGACCGCACGCGCTGGCGCAGCGGGCCCGCCCCTCGCGCCGTCGTCGTCCACCGGGCCCCTCGCAGCCGCTCGGCCAGCAGCGGCAGCCGCTCGAGCGCCTCGGAGAAGGCGGTGCCGCGCCGGCCGAGCACGGCCACGCCCACCTCCCGCGGACCGACGGGCGTGACGTACCCCTCCACGTCCCGCCCCCAGTGCACCTCCACGTGGTGGCTCCACGGGACCACCGCGGCGTGGCGCCGCACGCCGAAGCGCACCGCCGCGGGTCGCGCGCCGGCCACCTCCAGGCCCGCAGCCCGTCGCACCAGCGAGTGCAGCCCGTCCGCACCCACCACCCACCGGGCGAGCAGCGACCGCACCGCTCCCCCACCGCTGGGGACGACGACGTCGAGGCGCACCCGGGCGCCGTCCTGGACCAGGTCGACCACCCTCCCGGGCAGCAGCGCCGCACCGGAGCCGGCGGCGCGCTGCGCGAGGGCGGCGTGCAGGACCGTGCGGCGCACGCCGCGGCCCGGACCGGCGCGGAAGTCGTGCCCGACCACCAGCGGCCGGTCTGGCCGGCCGGTGTCGCGGACGTAGGTCACGCCGGTCAGCGGCGCCCCCGG
This sequence comes from Quadrisphaera sp. RL12-1S, assembly GCF_014270065.1. NCBI lineage: Bacteria > Bacillati > Actinomycetota > Actinomycetes > Kineosporiales > Kineosporiaceae > Quadrisphaera > Quadrisphaera oryzae. Next base: position 64,404 of record NZ_JACNME010000017.1, read on the forward strand.
CGGGTCGACGCCCAGGTCGAGCAGCTCCGCGAGGGCTCCCGGCAGCAGGCCCTCGCCGCAGGCCTTGTCCACGGGATCCAGGACGGCCACCGCGCCACCGCTGGGGTCCGCCCCCGGCAGCGCCCGGGGCTCCACCACCACCACGTCCAGCCCGGCGGCCGCCGCGCGCAGGGCCGTCGCGAGCCCCACGGGGCCTGCGCCCACCACGGCCAGGTCCGCCGTGCGGCCGGGCCCGCCCGTCGGCCAGGCGGCGAAGTCCACGGTCAGGCCCGCGCGTCCTGCAGCCGGGCCAGCGCCGCCTCCTCGGCGGGGATGCGGAACCGCAGCAGCAGCACCGCGTTGAGCACCGTGAAGACCACCGCGGTCACCCACGCCGTGTGCACCAGCGGCAGCGCGACGCCCTCCACCACCACCACGAGGTAGTTGGGGTGCGGCAGCCACCGCAGCCGGTACGGCCCGGAGGTGACCCGCGGCATGCCGGGCACCACCACCACGCGGGTGTTCCACTGCCGCCCGAGGGCGTGCATGCACCACATCCGCAGCGCCTGCGTCACCACGAGCACCGCGACCAGCGCCCAGCCGAGCGCCGGCACGAACGGCCGGTCGGCCACCAGCACCTCTACCAGGCACCCCAGCAGCAGGGCCGTGTGGAGGGCCGCCATGGCGGGGAAGTGCCCCTGGCCGGTCTCCACGCCGCCGCGCTGCAGCGCCCAGGCGCGGTTGCGCGCGCTGATGACCAGCTCCACCAGCCGCCACAGCCCCACGGCGAGCAGCAGCAGGGCGTACCAGCCGACGCTGCTCACGGCGCCAGCTCCAGCAGCACCAGCTCGGCGCTGAAGCCCGGCCCGAGGGCGAAGAGCACGCAGCGCTGCGGCGCCCCGCCGTCGTCGTCCTGCTCCACCCCGCCGTCCGCGAGGACGTCGGCGAGCACGTGCAGCACGGACGCGGAGCTGAGGTTGCCCACCTGCGCCAGCGAGGTCCACGAGGGCGCCAGCGCCCCCGGGTCCAGGGCGAGCGCGCGGGCGGCGGCCTCGAGCACGCGGGGACCGCCGGGGTGGGCCACCCAGCGGGTGACGTCGGCGCGGTCGAGGCCGAGCGGGGCCAGGAGCGCCTTGACGTCCTCGGCGAGGTGGGCCTCGACGACGTCGGCCAGGGACGCCGACAGCACGATCCGGAAGCCCGTCCCCCCCACGTCCCAGCCCAGCACGTCGGTGGTGCCCGGGTAGAGGTGGCTGCGGGTCGCCACCACCCGCGGGGAGCTCGCGCCGAGGCCCATCGCGGCGGCTCGCCGCTCCCCCACGAGCACGGCGGCGGCCGCGCCGTCCCCGAACAGGCCCGAGGCCACGAGGTTGGCGGTGGAGGGGTCGTCGCGCTGGACCGTCAGGGAGCACAGCTCCACGGACAGCAGCAGGGCGACGTCGTCGGGGTGGCCGGCGAGGTGGTCGTGCAGGCGGGCCAGCCCGGAGGCGCCGGCCACGCAGCCCAGGCCGAACAGCGGCAGCCGCTTGACGTCGGGCCGCAGCCCCAGCGGCGCGGCGATGCGGGCGTCCAGCGAGGGCGCCGCCACCCCGGTGACGGTGGTGAAGAGGACCACGTCGACGTCGTCGGCGGCCAGGCCGGCCCGGTCCAGGGCGGTGCGCGCCGCGCGCAGGCCGAGCGCGGCGCCCTCGCGCAGCCACGTGTCGTTGGCGCCCGTGAAGCCGTCGAGGTGGGCGTACTCCTCGGGCGGCAGGACGAGGTGGCGGCGCTGCACCCCGCCGGACCGGTGCAGGCGGCGCAGGAGCGGGGCCTTGGCCGCCGCGGGCGAGCCGGGCGGGCAGACGAGGTCCACGAGCGCCTCGGTGATCCGCTCCTGCGGGTAGCTGCGCTCGGGCAGCACGGGCGCGACGGAGGCGATGCGGCTCACGGTGACTCCACCACCTCACCCTGCGCGGCCGCGGGGTCCGGCGCCACCCCGCCCCCGCAGGCGGTGACGAGCGCGTCCGTGGCCACCGCCCATGATCACGAGGGGTCAGACCACGGAGGTCAGGCGGACTTCGTGGTCTTCTTCTTCGTGGGGGCGCCGCGCTTGCGGGTGGTCGAGCGCGTCGGGACCGGCTCGGGCTCCTGGGCGTCCTGGGTGCCCTCCTGCGCGGGGGCCTCGCCGCGGCGGGCCTTGGCGCGCTCCACGCTGCGGCGCAGGGCGGCCAGCAGGTCGACCACCTCGCCGTCGCCGTCGCCCTCGGGTGCGTCGGCCACCGCGGGGGCCCGGCGCACGTCACCGGAGGCGATCTTCTCCTCCACCAGCGCGCGGACGGCCTCGCGGTACCCGTCGGCGTACTGGGTGGGGTCGAAGTCGGCGGCGAGGGACTCCACGAGGGAGGCCGCCATGGTCAGCTCGGCCGGCTTGAGGGCCACGTCCGCGCCCAGCACCTCGAACTCGGGCTCGCGGACCTCGTCGGGCCACAGCACGGTCTGCAGGCAGATGACGTCACCGCGCACGCGCAGCACCGCGAGGGTCTCGCGCTGGCGCAGCGCCACCTTGACCACGGCCACCCGCTCGGTGCGCACCAGCGCCTCCCGCAGCAGGGCGTAGGGCTTGGCGGCGGTGCGGTCCGGCTCGAGGTAGTAGGCCTTGTCGTACAGGAGCGGGTCGACCTGCGCCTCAGGCACGAACTCGACCACCTCGATCTCGCGCCCCGTGGACAGGGGCAGCGAGGCGAGGTCGGCGTCGGACAGGACCACGAGGTCGCCGTCGTCGGTCTCGTAGCCCTTGGCGATGTCGCCGTAGGCGACCGGCTCCCCGTCGACGCTGCAGGTGCGCTGGTACCGGATGCGCCCGCCGTCGGCGGCGTGCACCTGGTGGAAGGACACGTCCTTGGTGCCCGTGGCGGCGTACACGCGGACGGGCACGTTGACGAGCCCGAACGACACCGCTCCCTTCCAGATGGCGCGCATGCTGGTCAGGGTGCGCGGGCCGACCGAGTGACCGCCACCCCTGCTGACCCATCCGAGTCCACCCGGGGGACGAACTCCTGACATGGCCACCACCTCCTCACCCGCTGCCACGCCGGCGCGCCCTGACCAGCGGCGACGTCGTCTCCCCGGCCGGCGCCCGAGCGCGTCGGCGGGCCTCGCGGCGCTGGTCGGGGTCGTCTCCGCGGGCCTCGCCCTCGGGGCGGCCCAGCTGGTGTCCGCGCTGGTGCGGCCGCAGTCCGCGCCGGTGCTCGCCATCGGCTCGGCGTTCATCGACCGCGTGCCGCTGTGGCTCAAGGACCTGGCCGTCCGGCTGTTCGGCACGAACGACAAGCTGGTGCTGCTGGGCTCGATGGCGCTGGTCATCGCGCTGCTGGCCGCGCTGGCGGGCGTCGCCGAGCGCTGGCGCCGCGGCGCGGGGCTGGTGCTCGTGGTGCTCTTCGGCGCGGTGGCCGTCGGCGCGGCCGTGACGCGCGCCGGCGCCGGCCCGTTCGACGCGGCGCCGTCGGTGCTGGGCTTCGCCGCGGGCGGGGTGGTGCTGCGGCTGCTGGTGGACCGCCTGGCCGCCGCCGACGCGGCGTCCTCCGGCACCGCACCGGGGGGCTCCCCGACGCGGCGGTCGGTGCTGGCGGCCGCGCTGTGGGTCGCGGCCGCCGCGGGCGCCCTCGCGGCGGCCGGCCGCG
>NZ_JACNME010000018.1 GCF_014270065.1 Quadrisphaera sp. RL12-1S
GCCGAGCCCGCCTCGAGGCGCGGGTGGCCGCGGCGCGCGGCTCCCTGGAGGCCGCCGCGGCCGAGGCGGCCCGCGCCGAGGCCCTGCTCGAGGCGGCACGGGGGCGGGAGGCGCAGGCCACAGCCGCGCTCGCGCAGGTCGCCGGTCCCGCCGCCGCTGACGACGACGACGGGGGCCGCGTCCGGGAGGCGGCGGCCGCCACGGCGAGCGCCCTGGCCGACGCGGAGCAGCGGCTGGCGGCGGCCCGCGCCGCCGAGCGCGGCGCGGAGCGGGACAGGGCCGGTGCCGCAGCGCGCCTGGAGGCGCTCGAGCTCGGGCTGGCCGGCCGCCGCGACGGCGCCGGAGCCCTCCTGGCCGCCGGGGCGCGCCAGCCGGGCGTGCTGGGGGCGGTGGCCGGCCAGCTGCACGTCGAGCCGGGCGCGGAGGACGTCGTCACCGCGGCCCTCGGAGACCTCGCCGAGGCCGTGGTGGTCGAGTCGCTCGACGCCGCCGTCGACGCGCTGCGCCTGCTGCGCCACGAGGCCGCCGGCAGCGCCGACCTGGTGGTGCTGCCCGGCGCCCGGACGCCGGCCGACCGGGGCCCGGGTGCGGGCGGGCGCCGAGCCGCCCGCGCGGACGCCGCCCACGACGCGGCGGCGGAGCTGGCCGCGGTGCTGCGCGACCTGGAGGGCGTGGACGGGGCGCGTCCCGTCGCGGCGCTCGTCAGCGCCGACGGTGAGCTCGGCCGGGCGGTGTCCGCCCTGCTCGCGGCGCACGTCGCCGTGCCGGGGCTCGCCCAGGCCCGTGCCCTCGTGGCGGCCCACCCGGCGCTGGTGGCCGTGACGGAGTCCGGTGACGTGCTGCGCGCGGGGTCCGCCCGCGGCGGGGGCAGCACCGGCACGAGCCGCGTGCACGTGCAGGCCGCGGCCGACGCCGCCCGGGAGGCGCTCGAGGACGCGCAGGCCGCCAGCGCCTCCGCCGCGGCGGAGCTGCGCACCGCCACCGCAGTGGCGGCCGCCGCCCGCGAGCGGCGCGACGCCGCCCTGGCGGAGCTGGCCTCCCGGGACGCCGCCGCGGCCCGCGAGGCCCGCCGCACCGGTGAGCTGACCGCCGCCGCCCGCGCCGCCTCCGCCGACGCCGCCCGTGCGGCGCAGCAGGACGAGCGCGCCCGTGCCGCCGTCGTCGTCGCCCGCCAGAAGGTGGAGGCGCTGTCCGCGGAGCTGGCCGCGGACCAGCAGGCAGCCGCCGCAGCGGCCCCGGCGGTCCTGGGGGAGCTGGAGGACGGGCAGGCGGCCGACGAGCGGGGCTCCCGGACCAGCGCTGAGCTGGCTGCGGCCTCCACGGCGGCGCGCGGCGCCGAGGTGGAGGCGCGCCTGGCGCTGCGGACCGCGGAGGAGCGCGAGCGGGCCAGCAGCGGTCGCGCCGAGGGGCTCGCCCGCGCGGCGCGCCAGGAGCGGGCCGCGCGCGAGCGCGCTGCCCAGCAGGCCGAGCGACACCGCGCGGGCGAGGCCGTCGCCGCGGCCGTCCGGGTCGGGGCGCAGGCGTCGCTGGAGGTGCTGGAGCGGGTGCTGGCCGAGGCCGGCCGCGTGCGCGAGGAGGCCTCCGCGCAGCGCGAGGGCGCCGCGGCGGCGGTCCGGGAGGGCCGCAGCGCCGTCGAGGGGCTGTCCCGTGAGCTCGCGGCCCTCACCGACGCCGCCCACCGCGAGGAGGTGGCGCGCGTGGAGCAGCGCGCCGCGCTCGACGCGCTGGCCGCGCGGGCCGCCGACGAGCTGGGGCTGGACGTGCCGGCGCTGCTGGCCGAGCACGCGCCCGGGGAGGACTTCGACCGCCCTGCCCAGGAGGCCCGGCTGGCGAAGGCCGAGAAGGCGCTGGCGCGCCTGGGGCGGGTGAACCCGCTGGCGCTGGAGGAGTACGCGGCGCTGGAGGAGCGCTCGGCGTTCCTCACCTCCCAGCTGGAGGACCTGCGCACCACCCGCGCCGACCTGCTGGAGATCGTGCGCACCGTCGACGAGCGCGTGCAGCAGGCGTTCGCGGAGGCGTTCGCCGACACGGCGGCCGCCTTCGAGAGCGTGTTCCCCCGGCTGTTCCCCGGCGGCGAGGGCCGTCTGGTGCTCACCGACCCCTCCGACCTGCTCACCACCGGCGTGGAGGTCGAGGCCCGTCCCGCCGGCAAGCGGGTCAAGCGGCTGAGCCTGCTCTCCGGCGGGGAGCGGTCGCTGACCGCCGTGGCGCTGCTGGTGGCCATCTTCACCGCCCGCCCGAGCCCGTTCTACGTGCTCGACGAGGTGGAGGCGGCCCTGGACGACGCCAACCTGCGGCGGCTGCTGGCCGTGCTGGAGGAGCTGCGGGCCTCCAGCCAGCTCATCGTCATCACCCACCAGGAGCGCACCATGGAGATCGCCGACGCCCTGTACGGCGTGACCATGCGCTCCGACGGCGTCACCGCGGTGGTGTCGCAGCGGCTGCGGGAGCGGGCCAGCACCTCCGCCTGATCCGGCGGTGCTGGCCCCGCGCGCGGGTCTGGGAGGCTGGGGGCGTGGACACGATCCAGCTGATCATCGGCGCCGTCATCCTGATCGGGGTGCTCGGCGCCGGGCTCGCGGTGGGGCTGGTGCGCCGCGGCCGCGACGCCGCCAGCCGGACCCTCGGCCGCCGTCCCGGCCAGGACGCCGACGGTGAGCACCTGCCGGGCGTCGGCGACGACGCCGAGGTCCCGCGCGACAGCGCCACCCGCACCATCGACACCCTCCCCGCTCCTCACCTGCAGCTGCCCGACGAGGTCGAGGAGCCGACCACGCCGGCGGTGGACCGGCCCGAGCCGGCCGCCGGTCGCCTGGTCCGCCTGCGCGAGCGCCTGGCCCGGTCCAACACCGCGCTCGGGCGCGGGCTGCTGGCGCTGCTGAGCCGCGACACCATCGACGAGGCGACGTGGGAGGAGGTCGAGGACACCCTCCTGCTCGCCGACCTCGGCGTCGGCCCCGCCACCGAGCTGGTCGACAGGCTGCGCCTTCGCGTGCGCACCCTGGGTGAGCGCGACCCGCAGCGCGTGCGCGCGATGCTGCGCGAGGAGCTGCTCGCGGTGGTCGACCCGTCGATGGACAGGTCGCTGCGCACCGCGCGCCCCGCCGAGGCGCCCGGGCACCCCGCCGTCGTCATGGTGGTCGGGGTGAACGGCACCGGGAAGACGACGACGGTGGGCAAGCTCGCCCGCGTGCTCGTCGCGGAGGACAAGGACGTCGTGCTGGGCGCCGCGGACACCTTCCGCGCCGCCGCCGCCGACCAGCTCGCCACCTGGGGTGAGCGCGTGGGCGTGCCCACCGTCCGCTCCGACCGGGACGGCGCCGACCCGGCGTCGGTGGCCTTCGAGGCCGTCAGGACCGGCACGGAGGCCGAGGCCGACGTGGTGCTCATCGACACCGCCGGCCGCCTGCAGAACAAGGCGGGCCTCATGGACGAGCTGGGCAAGGTCAAGCGCGTCATCGAGCGCAGCACGCCGGTCAGCGAGGTGCTGCTCGTGCTCGACGCGACCACGGGGCAGAACGGCCTCAAGCAGGCCGCCGTGTTCTCCCAGGTGGTGGACGTCACGGGCATCGTGCTCACCAAGCTGGACGGCACCGCCAAGGGCGGCATCGTGGTGGCGGTGCAGCGCGAGCTGGGCGTGCCGGTGAAGCTGGTCGGGCTGGGGGAGGGCCCGGACGACCTCGCCCCGTTCGACCCCGAGGCGTTCGTGGACGCGATCCTCGCCTGAGCCGCCCCCGCCGGGCGCAGGCCCCCGACCAGGGGGTCTCACGGCCCCGGAAAGCCCCTGCGGGGGACGGCGAAACGCAGTGTTCACACGAACGGGGCCGATGACACGGCTCAGTAACACCGAGGGAACGCGCGCTTGACGGTGGGTGGGCACCTTTCTCTGCAGCGCCCCCGGCGACCGGGGGCTCGCGGCAGCCGGACGACGGCGCCGCTCCCCACACCCCGGCCCGCACGGGCCGCGCTCCTGGCAGGAGGTGGCCGGATGGACACCGGCTCGACCGCCTGGATCCTCACCAGCGCCGCCCTGGTGCTGCTGATGACTCCCGGCCTGGCGTTCTTCTACGGCGGCATGGTCCGCGGCAAGAGCGTCCTCAACATGATGATGATGAGCTGGGGCGCCCTCGCCCTCGTCGGGGTGCTCTGGATCCTCTACGGCTACTCCATGGCGTTCGGCAACGACGTCGGTGGCGGCCTCCTGGGCGACCCGTGGCAGTTCTTCGGCCTCAAGGGCCTCATGACCCCGGTCACCGGCGAGACCCTGGCGCCGTTCGGCATCAAGGAGGCCACCCCGGGCGTCATCCCGCCGATGGCCTTCGTGGCCTTCCAGGTGGTCTTCGCCTGCATCACCGCGGCCCTCATCTCCGGCGCCATCGCCGACCGCGTGAAGTTCAGCACCTGGATGATCTTCGTGGGTGTCTGGGTGACCCTGGTCTACTTCCCCGTCGCCCACTGGGTGTTCGCGTTCACCAGCGCCGACGGCTCCACGGTCGGTGGCTGGATCGCCAACAACCTCAAGGCCATCGACTTCGCCGGCGGCACCGCCGTCCACATCAACTCCGGCGCCGCGGGCCTGGCCCTGGCGCTGGTCATCGGCAAGCGCCGCGGGTTCGGCAAGGAGGCCATGCGCCCCCACAACCTCACCCTGGTGATGCTGGGCGCCGGCCTCCTGTGGTTCGGCTGGTTCGGCTTCAACGCCGGCTCCGCCCTCACCGCCGGCACCACCGCGTCGGTCGCGTGGGTCAACACCTTCGCCGCCACCTGCGCCGCGATGCTCGCCTGGCTCATCGTGGAGCGGTTCCGCGACGGCCACGCCACGTCCCTCGGCGCCGCGTCCGGCGCCGTGGCCGGCCTGGTGGGCATCACGCCCTCCTGCTCCTCGGTGAACCCGGTCGGCGCGCTGCTGCTCGGCGCCATCACCGGCGCGATCTGCGCCTTCGCCGTGAGCCTCAAGTACAAGCTCGGCTACGACGACTCCCTCGACGTGGTCGGCGTGCACATGGTCGGCGGCTTCACGGGCACCGTGCTGGTCGGCTTCCTCGCCACCTCCGACGCCCCGGCCGGGGTCTCGGGCCTGTTCTACGGCGGCGGCGTCGACCAGCTGTGGCGCCAGGTGGTCGGCGCGCTCGCGGTGATGATCTACTCGTTCGTCGTCACCTACGTCATCGCCCTGGTCCTGAAGAAGACGGCCGGATGGCGCATCCCGGACGAGGACGAGGTCTCCGGCATCGACCAGGCCCAGCACGCCGAGACGGGCTACGACCTCGTCGGCAGCATCGGCGGCCACGGCCCGGTCTCCGGGTCGGTCCTCCACACCACCGCTCGCACCTCTGAGGGGGCCTCGGCATGAAGCTCGTCACCGCGGTCATCAAGCCGCACAAGCTCGACGACGTGAAGAGCGCGCTGGAGTCGTTCGGCGTGCAGGGCATGACGGTCTCGGAGGCCAGCGGCTACGGCCGCCAGCGCGGCCACACCGAGGTCTACCGCGGCGCCGAGTACACCGTGGACATGGTCCCGAAGGTGCGCCTGGAGGTCCTCGTGGACGACCTCGACGCCACCGGCGTGGTGGAGGCGGTCGTCAAGGCCGCCGCCACCGGGCGCATCGGTGACGGCAAGGTGTGGGTCATCCCGGTCGACGACGTCGTGCGGGTCCGCACCGGCGAGCACGGGGCCGACGCCCTCTGACACCCCTGCGGGCGGTGCTCCTGTCGCTGTCAGCGGCAGGAGCACCGCCCGACGCACTTCCCCCGCACCACCGAAGAGAGGGTGACCCGTGACCGCTGGAGCCATCCCCCGCAGGGACCTCCGCAGGGAGCGGCTCGCCCTCGCCGTGCGCGCCGGCCTGGACGACCCCGCGCGCGGCCCCGACCGGCGCGAGCGCCTCGCGGGCCTGGTGGACGCCTGGCTCGAGGACGTCTGGACCGACGCCGTCCTGTCCCACCCCGCGGGTCCCGCCGTCGGCGCCACCGCCACCGCCACCGGCATCGCGCTGGCCGCCGTGGGGAGTCACGCCCGCCGCGACGCCGGCCCCGCCAGCGACCTCGACCTGGTGATCCTCCACGACGGGCGCCAGCTGGGCACCGACGACGTCGCCGCTCTGGCCGACCGGGTCTGGTACCCCGTCTGGGACGCCGGCCTGCGCCTGGACCACTCCGTGCGGTCGCCCGCTCAGTGCCGCGAGGTGGCCGCCGCTGACGCCTCGGCGGCCGTCGGCCTGCTCGACCTGCGGCCCCTCGCCGGTGACGCCGCGATGGTGCTGCGCACCCGCGAGGCCGTCCGCGAGGACTGGCGGCGCACCGCGCGCAAGCGCCTGCCGGTGCTGCTCGACGAGGTCGCGGCGCGCCACCGCCAGCAGGGTGACCTGGCCTACCTGCTCGAGGGCGACCTCAAGGAGGCCCGCGGCGGGCTGCGCGACGTCGTCGTCCTGCGGGCCCTCGTGGCCAGCTGGGTGGCGGACGCGCCCCACGGCGGTGGCGGGGCCCACGGCGTGCTCGACGAGGCGACGGGCCTGCTGCTGGACGTCCGCGACGGGCTGCAGGCCGTGACCGGCCGCGCCGGTGACCGGCTGCTGCTGCCTGAGCAGGACGCCGTGGCCGCGGCGCTGGGCCTGGGCGACGCCGACGAGCTGCTCGCCCGCGTGGCCGGTGCCGCCCGTGCGGTGGCCCACGCCCTGGACCGCACCACCCGGCGCGCCCGCGGCGCCATGACCTCCCGGCGCGGCCTGCGCCGCGCCCGCCCGCGGCTGCGCAGCCTCGGACCCGACCTCGTCGAGCACGAGGACGAGCTGTGGCTGGGCGCCCAGGCGCGTCCGCAGACCGACCCCGCGCTCGCGCTGCGCGCCGCCGCCACCGCCGCCCGCGCCGGCATCCCGCTCTCCCCGATCACCGCCGAGCACCTCGCCTCCGGCGGCGCTCCGCTGCCCGACCCCTGGCCGGTCCCCGCCCGCGAGGCGCTGGTGGACCTCCTCGGCACCGGCGAGGCGCAGGTGCCGGTGTGGGAGACCCTCGACCAGGCCGGACTGGTGGTGCAGTGGTTCCCCGAGTGGGCCGCCGTGCGCAACCGCCCGCAGCGCACCGTCGTGCACCGCCACACGGTGGACCGCCACCTGGTGCAGACGGCCGTGGAGGCCGAGCCGCTGCGCTCGTCGGTCTCGCGCCCCGACCTGCTGCTGCTCACCGCCCTCCTGCACGACCTGGGCAAGATCGGCAGCGGTGAGGAGCACTCGGCCAAGGGCGCTCCCATCGCCGCGGGCGTGGCCCGGCGCGTGGGCCTGTCCGACGCCGACGCCGCCGTCGTCCACCGGCTCGTCCTGCACCACCTGACGCTGGTGGACCTCGCCACCCGGCGCGACCCCGACGACCCGCGCACCGTGGCCGAGCTCGTGGACGCCGTGGACGGCCGGGAGGACGTGCTCGACCTGCTGCGCGCGCTGACCGAGGCCGACGCCCGCGCTGCCGGCCCCGCCGCCTGGACCGCCTGGCGGGCGCGGCTCGTGGACGACCTCACGCACCGCGCGCGGCGGGTGCTGCAGGGCCACGAGCCTCCCGGCCCGGCGCCGCTGACGCAGGAGGAGTCCGCGGCCGTGGACGGCGTGCTCGCCGACGGGCAGCCGCGGATCCGGGTGGACCAGGTGGCCGGCCTCCACGCCGTGCACGTGGTGGCCCCCGACCGCCCCGGCCTGTTCGCCGACCAGGCGGGCCTGCTGGCCAGCCACCGGCTGTCGGTGCGCTCGGCGCTCGTGCGCACGGTCGACGGCGCGGCGGGCCGGCCCGGGAGCACGGGCGTGGCCGTGGACACCTGGTGGGTGGAGGCGCCCGCGGGCCTTCCCGACCCCGGCGTGCTGCTCACCGGTCTGCGCCGCCTCGCCTCCGGGGACGACGCGGTGCTCGAGCCCATGCGCCGCCGCGACGCGGGCTGGCGCCCCGGCACCTCGGCGGCCCAGACCCGCGCCACCGCCCCGCCCCGCGTGCTCGTGCTGCCCGGGGCCTCGGGGGAGGCGACCGTGGTGGAGGTCCGGGCCCTCGACAGGCCGGGCCTGCTGCACGCGCTGGGGTCGGAGCTGGCCGGCATCGGCGTGGAGATCCACAGCGCGCACGTGGCCACCTACGGCGGGCAGGCCGTCGACGTGCTCTACCTCGGCGAGCCGGACGGCAGCCCGCTGGCGCCCGCCCGGGTGGCCGCGGCGGTCTCGGTGCTGGGCGCGGCCGCCGACGTCGACGCCTGACCTCCAGCGCTCCACCGCGCGGCGGCCCGCCGGTAGCCTGGACGTCGTGTTCAGCTCCCTGTCCGACCGGCTCACCGCGACCTTCAAGGGCCTGCGGGGCAAGGGCCGGCTCACCGAGGCCGACGTCGACACGACGGTGCGCGAGATCCGCCGCGCGCTGCTCGAGGCCGACGTCGCCCTGCCCGTGGTGCGCGCGTTCACCGGGAGCATCCGCGAGCGGGCTCTCTCGGCGGAGGTCTCGCAGGCGCTGAACCCGGCGCAGCAGATCGTCAAGATCGTCAACGAGGAGCTCATCGGCGTCCTCGGGGGGCAGACGCGGCGGCTGCGCTTCGCGAAGAACCCGCCGACCGTGATCATGCTCGCGGGCCTGCAGGGCGCCGGCAAGACCACCCTCGCCGGCAAGCTGGGCAAGCACCTCAAGGACACCGGGCACACCCCGCTGCTCGTCGCCTGCGACCTCCAGCGCCCCAACGCCGTCACCCAGCTGCAGGTGGTCGGCCAGCGCGCCGGCGTCGAGGTCTTCGCCCCCGAGCCGGGCAACGGCGTCGGGAACCCGGTCGAGGTGGCGCGCCGCGGTGTCGAGCACGCCCGCGACAAGCAGTACGACGTCGTCGTCGTCGACACCGCCGGCCGCCTCGGCGTCGACGCGGAGATGATGCAGCAGGCCTCCGACATCCGGGAGGCCACGCAGCCCGACGAGGTGCTGTTCGTGGTCGACGCGATGATCGGCCAGGACGCGCTCGCGGTGGCGCAGGCGTTCCAGGAGGGCGTCGACCTCACCGGCGTCGTCCTCACCAAGCTCGACGGCGACGCGCGCGGCGGTGCCGCCCTGTCCGTGGCCACCACCACCGGTCGCCCGGTGCTGTTCGCCTCCACCGGCGAGGGCCTGGCCGACTTCGAGGTCTTCCACCCCGACCGGATGGCCTCGCGCATCCTCGACATGGGTGACGTGCTCACCCTCATCGAGCAGGCCGAGCGCGCCTTCGACGCCAAGGAGAGCGCGGCGCTCGCCAGCCGCTTCGAGGCCGGGGAGGACTTCACCCTCGAGGACTTCCTCACCCAGATGCAGGCCCTCAAGAAGATGGGCCCGCTCAACAAGGTGCTCGGGATGCTCCCCGGCATGGGCGCCATGAAGGACCAGCTCGACGAGCTCGCCAGCGACGGCGCGATGAAGCGCATCGAGGCGATCGTGAGGTCCATGACGCCGCTGGAGCGCCACAACTCCAAGGTGCTCAACGGCTCGCGGCGCGCCCGCATCGCCCGCGGCTCCGGCGTGGAGGTCAGCGAGGTCAACCAGCTCATCGACAGGTTCACCGAGGCGCAGAAGGTCATGCGTGCCATGCGGGCCAAGGGCGGCGGCGGTCTCGCCGGCGCGCTCGGCGGCATGGGCGGCGGCCCCGGCGGCGGGATGGCCGGCCTCGCGGGCGGCAAGAAGTCGCGCGGGCGCATGCAGGCCCCGCCGGCCAAGGGCAAGAAGGCGAAGTCGGGGAACCCCGCCAAGCGCGCCGAGCAGGAGCGCGCCGCCTCCGAGAAGGCCCTCGCCAGCCGCGGCTCGGCCTTCGGGCCTGGCGCGGCCTTCGGCGCGGGCGCCTCGACGGGTGACGAGCCCCAGCTGCCTCCGGGCTTCGAGCTGCCCTCGGGCTTCGACAAGCACCTGGGTCGCTGACCCGTGCTCCACCTCCCCGGTCCCGTCCTGGCGCGCCTCGACGACTCCGGCGAGGTGGAGGTCCGCGACGGCGCCTGGGTGCTCGACGGGCGCATCACCTTCGACCGCCCGACCTCGGCGGGACGCGACGACGTCGAGGTGCTCGACGGCTGGGTGCTGCCCGGCCTGGTCGACGCCCACTGCCACGTCGGCCTCGGCCCGACCGGCCCGGTCGACGCCGAGACCGCCCGCCGCCAGGCCGAGACCGACCGCGACGCCGGCGCGCTGCTGCTGCGCGACGCCGGCTCCCCGGCCGACACCCGCTGGATGGACGACGACGACGCCATGCCCCGCGTGCTGCGCGCCGGGCGGCACGTCGCGCGCTCGCGGCGCTACCTGCGCGGGGTGGGCGAGGAGGTCGAGCCGGAAGACCTCGTGGCCACGGTCTCGGCGCAGGCCCGGACCGGTGACGGCTGGGTCAAGGTGGTCGGGGACTGGATCGACAGGTCCACGGGCGACCTGTCCCCGTGCTGGCCGGTGGAGGAGCTCACCCGCGCCGTGGCCGCCGCGCACGCCCTCGGCGCGCGGGTGGCGGTCCACACGTTCTCCGAGCAGACCCTGCCCGACCTGCTGGCCGCCGGCGTCGACTGCTGGGAGCACGCCACCGGGCTCGACGGCGAGACCGCGGCCGCGGCAGCCGCCGCGGGCGTGGCCATCACACCGACGCTGGTGAACACCGCGAGGTTCCTCGAGTTCGCCGCGGCGGGTGCGCCGAAGTTCCCCACCTACGCCGCCCACATGCGGGCGCTGCACGCCCGTCGTCCCCAGGCCGTGCGCGACGCGGTCGACGCGGGTGTGCGGCTCCTCGTCGGCACCGATGCGGGCACGGAGGTGCCGCACGGGCTGGTCGCCGACGAGGTCGCCGCGCTCGTCGAGGCCGGGCTCACGCCGCTGCAGGCGCTCAGCGCGGCCACCTGGGGCTCGCGGGCCTACCTCGGGGCGCCCGCCCTGGAGGAGGGCGCCCCGGCCGACCTCCTCGTGCTGCCGGCCGACCCCCGCGAGGACGTCGACGTGCTGCGCGCGCCACGCGCGGTGGTCCTGCGCGGACGCGCCGTCGCCACCTGACCTGTGCGTGCGGTTCCAGGACCGCCGGATCGTGCCCGTCTCAACTACTGTTCGGCGCGTGCTGCGCCGACCCGCCCTGCTCCTCACCGCCCTCGCGGGAGCGTCCGCCCTGCTCGTGGCGGGCTGCGCGCCCCAGGAGGAGGCCGGGGGAGCGGCCGGCGCCTCCAGCGCCGGGGGCTCGGCGTCCGCGACGACGACGGCGAGCTGCTCCCCGGCCGACCTCAAGACGCTCACGCCAGGCACGTTCACGGTCGCCACCGACACCCCCGCCTACGCGCCGTGGTTCTCGGACGACGACCCGAGCAACGGCAAGGGCTACGAGTCCGCCGTCGCGTACGCGGTCGCGGGGCAGCTGGGCTACTCCAAGGATGCGGTCACCTGGAAGGTCGGCAGCTTCAACGCCGCCATCGCGCCCGGTCCGAAGGACTTCGACGTCGACATCAACCAGTTCTCCATCACCGACGAGCGCAAGCAGGCCGTCGACTTCTCGACCCCGTACTACGACGTCGCGCAGGCCGTGGTCACCGAGGGCAGCTCCAAGGCCGCCTCGGTCACGACGCTCGCGGGCCTCAAGGACCTGCGCCTCGGCGCCCAGGTGGGCACCACGAGCTACACGGCCATCACGGACCAGATCAAGCCGTCGACCCAGCCGAGCGTCTTCAACACCAATGACGACGCCGTCGCGGCGCTGAAGAACGGCCAGGTGGACGCCATCGTCGTCGACCTCCCCACCGCCTTCTACATGGCCGGCGCCCAGCTCGACGCCGGCAAGGTCGTCGGCCAGCTCCAGACGCCCAGCGGCGGCGCCACCGACACCTTCGGCATGGTGCTCGACAAGGGGTCGCCGCTCACCGCGTGCGTGAGCCGCGCCGTCGACACGCTCCGCGCCGACGGCACGCTCGCCAAGCTGCAGCAGCAGTGGCTCGACGAGGCGGCCCAGGCGCCCGTCCTGACGTGAGCGCCCCGCCGTCAGCCGGGGTGGTCCTCCCGCCGGTCAGCGACGTCGAGGCGGGGCGCCGCTCCTACCGCCGCTCGCGCCAGCGGCGCTCGACGGGGATCGCCGTCCTCTCGACGGTCGTCTTCGCCGTCGTGCTGGTCGTGGGGACGACGAGCGCCCCGGGGTGGCCGCGGACGCAGCAGTCCTTCCTCGACCCCGACGTCGCGCGCCGGGCCCTGCCGCTCGTGCTCGAGGGCCTGTGGCTGAACCTGCGCGTGCTCGTCGTCGCGGCGGTGCTCGTCCTGGTGATCGGCCTGGGGGTGGCGCTGCTGCGGACGCTCCGGGGGCCGCTGTGGGCGCCGGTGCGCCTCCTGGCGGCGCTGTACACCGACGTGTTCCGCGGCATGCCGCTCATCGTGCTGCTGTACATCATCGGGTTCGGGGTCCCGGGGCTGCGCCTGCAGGGCGTCCCCACCGACAAGGTGGTCCTGGGCACCACGGCCATCGTCCTGGTCTACGCGGCCTACGTCTCAGAGGTCTTCCGCGCGGGCATCGAGTCGGTCCACCCCAGCCAGCGCGCTGCTGCCCGTGCTCTGGGGCTCACGCACCGGCAGACCACGCGCCTCGTCGTCCTCCCGCAGGCCGTCCGCAACGTCACGCCGCCGCTGCTCAACGACCTCGTGGCGCTGCAGAAGGACGTCGGCCTCATCTCCGTGCTGGGCGCGATCGACGCCGTCCGGCAGGCCCAGATCCTCTCGGCCACCACTGCGAACTTCACCCCGTACATCGTCGCCGTGGTCCTCTTCGTCCTCCTGGCCGTGCCGACCGCCCGGCTCGCCGACTGGTCCACCGCGAGAGCGCGGCGCCGGCAGCAGGCGGGAGGCATCCTGTGAGCGACCAGCCGGTGCTGCGGGTGCGGAACCTCGTCAAGACCTACCCGACGGCCCAGGGACCCGCGCCGGTGCTGCGGGGCATCGACCTCGACGTCGACGAGCACCAGGTGGTCACGCTCATCGGGGCGTCCGGCTCGGGCAAGTCGACCCTGCTGCGCTGCGTGGACCTGCTCGAGCAGGTCGACGACGGGCAGGTGTGGCTCGACGGGCAGGACGTCACCGACCCCCGGGTCGACGCGGACGCCGTGCGCCGCCGCATCGGGGTGGTGTTCCAGGCCTACAACCTCTTCCCGCACCTGTCGGTGCTCGACAACGTCACCCTGGCCCCGCGCCGCGTGCACGGCGTGCCGCGCGAGCAGGCCGAGGCCGCGGCCATGGAGCTGCTCGAGCGGATCGGCCTCGCAGCGCGCGCCCGCGCCTACCCCGACCAGCTCTCCGGCGGCCAGGCGCAGCGCACGGCGATCGTGCGGGCGCTGGCGGTGCAGCCGCGGCTGCTCCTGCTCGACGAGGTCACGTCCGCGCTCGACCCCGAGCTGGTGGGGGAGGTGCTCGCCCTGGTGCGCGAGGTGGCGGCCGGGGGCATGACCATCCTCATGGCCACCCACGAGATGGGGTTCGCCAGGTCCGCCGCCGACGTCGTGTGCTTCCTCGAGGGCGGCGTGCTGCTGGAGCAGGGCCCGCCCGAGCAGGTGCTGGGGGACCCGCAGCACGAGCGCACCCGGACCTTCCTGCGCCGGGTCGTCGAGGCCGGGCGCCTCTGAGGGCCGCCGGAAGGCGGTGACGGGGCAGGCCCGGACTACCGGTACGATCGAGGGCTGTACTCGGCGGTGTGCGGCCCCTCTCTCCGCGATCCGCTGGTCCTCGGGCCCGACGCAGCGCGACACCCACCGCGCGGCCGCCGGCCCACACCCGCGAACCGAAGCAGGAGCACTACCCCGTGGCTGTCAAGATCCGCCTCAAGCGCCTGGGCAAGATCCGCGCCCCGTACTACCGCATCGTCGTCGCCGACTCGCGCACCAAGCGCGACGGTCGTGCGATCGAGGAGATCGGCAAGTACCACCCGACCGAGGAGCCCTCGCTCATCGAGGTCGACCGCGAGCGCGCGCAGTACTGGCTCGGCGTCGGCGCCCAGCCGACCCCCCAGGTCGAGGCCATCCTCAAGATCACCGGTGACTGGCAGACCTTCAAGGGCCTCCCGGGCACCGAGGGCACGCTGAAGACCAAGGCCCCGAAGGCCCCCGCGGCCGGCGCCGAGGACTTCTCCGCCGACAAGCGCGAGAAGCCGAAGAAGGCCGACAAGCCCGCCGCTGACGAGAAGGCGGAGACCCCGGTCCAGCCCGCCGAGGTCGCCAACGCCGAGCAGCCGAACGGCACCGACGAGCCGGCCGAGGCCGGTTCCTCGGGCACCTCGGCCTGAGCACCGGGCAGGAGCAGGCCGTCGTGCTCGCTGACGCGCTCGACCACCTGGTCCGCGGCATCGTCGACAACCCCGACGACGTCCGGGTCACCACCCGCCGCCTGCGGTCCGGCGAGGTCCTCGAGGTGCGCGTGCACCCCGAGGACCTCGGCCGGGTCATCGGGCGGTCGGGTCGCACGGCCAAGGCGCTGCGCACGGTCGTGAGCGCCCTGGCCGGTGACGACGACGTGCGCGTGGACGTCGTCGACGTCGACCGCCCGCGTCGTCGTCCCTCCTGACAGGAGCTGCACGTGGAGGTCGTCGTCGCCCGCATCGGGCGCCCCCACGGGGTGCGCGGTCAGGTGAGCGTCGAGGTCCGCACCGACTCCCCCGGCGAGCGCTTCGCCGGGGGAGCGGTGTTCTCCACCGACCCCGCCGCCGCGGGGCCGCTGGTGCTGGAGTCCGCACGCGACCACAACGGCGTCACCCTGCTCTCGTTCCAGGGCGTGGCGGACCGCAACGCCGCGGAGGGCCTGCGCGGCGTGCTGCTGCTGGCCGACGTGCCCGCCAGCGCCGACGACGAGCCCGACGCGTGGTCGGTGCCCGCGCTCGTGGGGCTGCGCGCCGAGCGCACCGACGGGCGCACCGCCGGCGAGGTGGTCGGCGTGGAGCACGGACCGGCCCAGGACCTGCTCGTGGTGCGGCAGCCCTCGGGGTCGCTGGCGCGGGTGCCCTTCGTCGCAGCCCTCGTGCCCGTCGTCGACGTCGAGGGCGGCCGGGTGGTCCTGGACCCGCCCGGCGGCCTGCTCGAGGGCGACGGCGCCCCGGAGGACGCCCGGTGACCGTGCTGTGAGGATCGACGTCGTCTCGATCTTCCCCGAGTACCTGTCGCCCCTGGAGCTGTCGCTCATCGGCAAGGCCCGTACGACGGGTCTGCTCGACCTGCACGTCCACGACCTGCGCACCTGGACCACCGACCGCCACCGCACCGTCGACGACGCCCCGCTCGGCGGGGGCGCGGGCATGGTCATGCGCCCCGAGCCCTGGGCCGCGGCGCTGGCCGACGTCCGCGAGGCGGGCCGGCGCACGCTGGAGGAGCCCGACGCGGTCCCGCACCTGCTGGTGCCCAGCCCCGCGGGCGTCCCCTTCACCCAGGCGATGGCCCACGAGCTGGCCGACGAGGCCTGGCTGGCGTTCGCGTGCGGGCGCTACGAGGGCATCGACGAGCGCGTGCTCGACGTGGCCGCCGAGCAGGGGCCCGTGACGCCCGTCAGCCTCGGCGACTACGTCCTCAACGGCGGTGAGGTGGCCGTCCTCGCCGTCGTCGAGGCCGTGGCGCGCCTGCTGCCGGGCGTGCTGGGCAACCCGGAGAGCGTGGTGGAGGAGTCCCACGCTCCCGCCACCGGCGGACTGCTGGAGGCCCCGGTCTACACCCGACCCGCGACCTGGGAGGGCCGGTCGGCGCCCGACGTGCTGCTGTCGGGCCACCACGCGAAGGTGGCGGCCTGGCGGCGCGAGCAGTCGCTGCGGCGCACCGCCGCGCGGCGCCCCGACCTGCTGGAGCGGCTCGACGCCGCCCAGCTGACGCGCGCCGACCGCGCCGTCCTGGCGGACCTGGGCTGGGAGAGCGGCGACGACGGGGTGCGCCGCACCTCCTGACCGCCCGGTCCGCCGCTGTGCTCGCGAAGCCCTGGTCGGTGGTGCGCCGCCGCTGTGGCAGACTGGGACGCCGTGCCGTGACCGGCGCCCGCCCCTGCCACAGGGGGCGAGCGGTCGCCGGAGGGGACCGGCACGACGACAGAGGCAGACCAGCGGCCCACCGCACACCGCGGCGGGCCAGACGTCGCGCGTGACCTGTGGCACCGCGGGAACGGACACCAACCGTGCACACCTTCGACGCTCTCGACGCCGCGTCGCTCCGCAGCGACCTGCCGTCCTTCGGCCCTGGCGACACCATCAAGGTCAACGTCAAGGTCGTCGAGGGCAGCCGCTCCCGCATCCAGGTCTTCCAGGGCGCGGTCATCCGCCGCTCCGGCGGCGGCGTCCGCGAGACCTTCACCGCCCGCAAGGTCAGCTTCGGCGTGGGCGTGGAGCGCACCTTCCCGCTGCACTCCCCGGCGATCGACTCCATCGAGGTCGTGACCCGCGGTGACGTGCGCCGCGCCAAGCTGTACTACCTGCGCGACCTGCGCGGAAAGGCCGCCAAGATCAAGGAGAAGCGGGACGTCCGTCCCGCCTGAGCGCCTCCCGCTCACCGCAGCAGGGGCCCGGTCCGTCCTCGGACCGGGCCCCTGCTGCATCCCCACCGGCGCTCCCGAGCGCGGTCCTGACGGCTGTCCCCAGCGCGGTCCCGGCCGCCACCTCACGGAGCCTCCCAGCCCCGCGACGTAGCCTTCCGAGGTCGCCGGCGCACCGCCGCGGCCCCCATCCCCCGGAGGACGAGTGGTTGACCAGCAGGCGCGGCACGAGTCCCCGCCACCGGACGGCCCCGGCCGCCGCTCGCGCGAGCGCGGTCCGCTCGCCGGCCTCCTCGCGGCCCTGCGCGAGGCCGTCGTCGTGGTGGTCGCGGCGCTCGTGCTGTCGCTGCTCGTCAAGACCTTCCTCGTGCAGGCGTTCTACATCCCGTCGGAGTCGATGGAGGACACCCTGCTCGTGGGGGACCGCGTGCTGGTCAGCCAGCTGACGCCGGGCCCGGTCGCGCTCCAGCGCGGGGACGTGGTGGTCTTCGAGGACCCGGGCGGCTGGCTGCAGCCGCAGCCCGAGCCCGACCGGGGCCCCGTCGGCAACGCCGTCGTCGACGTGCTCACCTTCGTGGGGGTGCTCCCCTCCAACTCCGGCCAGCACCTCATCAAGCGCGTCATCGGGCTGCCGGGCGACCACGTGGTCTGCTGCGACGCGCAGGGCCTGACCACCGTCAACGGCGTCGCGATCCACGAGGACTTCCTCAAGCCCGGGTCGGTCTCCAGCGAGAAGTCCTTCGACGTCACCGTCCCGCCGAACAGCCTGTGGGTGGAGGGCGACAACCGGCAGAACTCCGGTGACTCCCGCTACCACCCCGGCTCGCCCGGCGGCGGCGCCGTGCCGGTCGACGACGTCGTGGGGCGGGCCGTCGTCATCGTCTGGCCGCTCGACAGGCTCACCTGGCTGGGCCGGCACGCCGAGGCGTTCGCGGGCGTCCCGGCCGCCTCCAGCGGTGGCTGAGCGCCCCACCGCCCGGCGCCCCCGCTCCACCGCCCCCACCCTGCGCCGCGAGCGGGAGCTGCTGCGCTCCGGGCACGCCCTCGTGGCCGGCGTGGACGAGGTGGGGCGCGGAGCGCTCGCCGGGCCGGTGACCGTCGGCGTCGTCGTCGTCGAGCTCTCCACCCGCAGCGCCCCCGTCGGCCTGCGCGACTCCAAGCTGCTGAGCCCCGCGGCCCGGGAGGCGCTCGTGCCGGCGCTGCGCCGCTGGGCGCCGGGGTGGGCGGTCGGGCACGCCTCCGCCGCCGAGGTGGACGCCCTGGGCATCCTGCGGGCCCTGCGGCTGGCGGGGACGCGCGCCCTGCACCAGCTGCCGGCGCTGCCCGCCGCGGCCCTGCTCGACGGCGACTACGACTGGCTGAACCGGCCCCACCCGCCGCCGGCGGCGAGCTGCGCGCCGCTGGGGGGCGGCGTCGACGTCGTCACCCAGGTCAAGGGGGACCTGCGCTGCGCCGCCGTCGCCGCGGCCTCGGTGCTGGCGAAGGTCGAGCGGGACGCCCTCATGGTCGGGCTGGACGCCGAGCACCCCGGCTACGGCTGGGCCGGCAACAAGGGCTACAGCGCCCCCGACCACCTCGCGGCCCTGCGCGAGCTCGGTCCCTGCGTCCAGCACCGCCGCAGCTGGCGCCTGCCCGGCACCACCGCCGCGGGGCAGGCGGCGCTGGCCGAGCAGCTCGACCTGCTCGGCGCCCTCGACGCCCCGCCGGAGGACCGGGCGGGCGCCGAGCCCCGGGGCTCCGACGAGGCGCTGGGCGCGCGGGGTGCATGATGAGCCGCGATGAGCGCTGAGGACCTCGAGGACTACGAGACCGAGATGGAGCTCGCGCTCTACCGCGAGTACCGCGACGTCGTCGGCCTGTTCTCCTACGTGGTGGAGACCGAGCGCCGGTTCTACCTGGCCAACTCCGTGGACCTGCGTCCCCGCACCACCGACGGGGAGGTCTGGTTCGAGCTGGTCCTGTCCGACGCGTGGGTCTGGGACGTCTACCGCTCGGCGAGGTTCGTCAAGACCGTCCGCGTGGTGACGTTCAAGGACGTCAACGTCGAGGAGCTGTCCAAGAGCGACCTCGAGGTGCCCAAGCCCGAGGGCTTCAGCGGCTGACCCTCCGGCGGGCTGGGCCCGCCGCGCGTGCTGAGCACGTCGTCCGCCCACAGGCTGCCGCTGCCGGCCCGCCGTCCACAGGGCGCCCACCGCCGGTCGGCGGCGCACGGGCCTCCGCGGGCAGCGTGACCACCCGGAGGTGGTCGAGGTGGTCGAGCTGGTCGACGCGGCGGATGGCCGGGACGGGGCCCACGAGGTGGTCGGCCCGGTGTTCCCGGGGGTCGGGGCGCTCTCGCGCCGGGAGGTCGGCGCCCACGGCGAGCGGCTGGCCGAGGCGCACCTGGTCGCCGGCGGCGCCGAGGTGCTCGACAGGAACTGGCGCTGCCGCTGGGGAGAGCTCGACCTCGTCGTGCGCGACGGCGACGCGCTGGTGGCGGTGGAGGTCCGCACCCGCCGCACCACCGCGGCGGGCACGCCGCTGGAGTCGGTGACGCCGGTCAAGGTGGCCCGGCTGCGCCGGCTGCTCGGGGCCTGGTGCGCCGACCACCCCGGGCGCGTGCGCTCCGGAGCGCTCCGCCTCGACGTGGTGGGGGTGCTCCTGGAGCCCACCGGCGAGGCGTCCGTCCAGCACGTGCGCGGGGTCGGCGCGTGAGCGTCGGCCGGTCCCTGTCCGTGGCCCTGGTCGGCCTGTCCGGCCACCTCGTGGAGGTCGAGGCCGACGTCACCCCCGGTCTGCCCGCCTTCGTGGTCAGCGGCCTCCCCGACGCCGCGCTCAACGAGTCCCGCGACCGCGTGCGCTCCGCGCTGCGCAACGCCGGCCTGGCCGTGGCCGACCGCCGGGTGGTGGTCAACCTCTCCCCGGCGTCGCTGCCCAAGCAGGGCGCCTCCTTCGACGTCGCGGTCGCCGCGGCGATCATCGCCTCCCAGCAGGGCCTGCGGCCCGCCTCGGCGGCCAGCGCCCTGCACCTGGGGGAGCTGGGGCTGGACGGCTGGGTCCGCCCCGTCCGCGGGGTGCTGCCCGCCGTGCTCGCGGCGCGCTCCCACGGCGTGCGCCGCGCGGTGGTCCCCACCGCCAACGCCGCCGAGGCCGCACTGGTGCCGGACGTGGAGGTGGTGCCCGTCGAGCACCTGGGAGACGTGGTCCGCGCCCACGGCGGCTCCGCGGTGGGGCCTCCGGTGCGCTCCTCGCGCCGCGCCGACGGCTCCGGTGGCCCGTCTGGCGCGGCGCTCACCGCAGGGCCGGCAGGTCCGGGGGACGCGGGGGACCTGGCGGACGTGGTCGGCCAGGCCGACGCGCTCGACGCCCTGCGCGTGGCCGCCGCCGGCGGCCACCACCTCCTCATGACCGGGCCGCCCGGCGCCGGCAAGTCCCTGCTGGCAGCGCGCCTGCCCGGCGTGCTGCCCCCGCTGTCGGAGGACGAGGCCGTGGAGGTCACCGCCGTGCACTCCCTGGCCGGCACCTTCGACCCCTCCCGCGGGCTGCTCCACCGGCCGCCGTTCGAGGCTCCGCACCACACCGCCTCCGCGGCGGCCGTGCTGGGCGGCGGGTCGACCGGGCCCGCGCCCGGTGCCGTCTCCCGCGCCCACCGCGGGGTCCTCCTGCTCGACGAGACCCCCGAGTTCGACCGCAGGGTGCTCGAGGGCCTGCGCCAGCCCCTGGAGGACGGCGAGGTGGTCATCGCGCGCTCGCGGGGCACCGCCCGCTTCCCCGCGCGCTTCCAGCTGGTGTGCACGGCCAACCCCTGCCCCTGCGGGCGCGCCACCGACAAGGGGCTCGCCTGCCGCTGCACCCCGCAGGAGCAGCGCCGCTACCGCAACCGGCTCTCGGGGCCCCTCCTCGACCGGGTGGACCTGCAGGTGGCCGTGGCCCCGGTCTCCCGCACCGAGCTGGACGCCGCCGAGCGCGGCACCGGACGGCTCACCACCTCGGCGCAGGTGGCGCGGCACGTGGCCACCGCGCGCGACGCTGCCGCGCAGCGCCTGCGCGGCACGCCGTGGCGGTGCAACGGCGAGGTCCCGGGCAGGCACCTGCGCGGGCCGCTGCGCCTGCCGCCCGCCGTGGTGCGGCCCGCCATGGTCCGCCTCGACGAGGGCGAGCTGACGCTGCGCGGCCTGGACCGGGTGCTGCGCGTCGCGTGGACCCTGGCCGACCTCGCCGGCCGCACCGCCCCGGGCTCGGCGGACGTCGAGCGCGCGCTGTCCTGGCGGCTGCCGTGGGCCCTCGCATGAGCGCCCCCGGCAGCTCGGCCCCGGGGTGGCAGGACGCCCTGCCCGCCTTCGGGCGGCGCCTGCCGCGCTGGGCCGCCGACGAGCGGCTCGCGCTGCTCGCGTGGTCCCGCCTGTCCGAGCCGGAGGACCTCGTGGCCAAGGCCTTCGTCGCGGGCCGCGGAGCGCGCCAGGCCCTGGAGCGGCTGGCGTCCCCGGCCCCGGTGAGCGCCGCCGAGTGCCTCCTCGGTGAGAGGACCGAGCACCTGCGGGCCGGGCTCGCGCGCTGGGCGAGCCGCTGGGAGGAGACCGACCCCGAGCGGGACCTCGACCGGGTGCAGACCCTCGGAGGCCGGGTGGTGCTCGACGGTGACCCCGAGTGGCCCGACGGGCTGGCGCTGCTCAACGGCGGCGAGCCCTTCGCGCTGTGGGTGCGCGGCCCCCTCCACCTCGCCCGGGCCTGCGAGCGCAGCGCCGCCGTGGTGGGCGCCCGAGCGGCCACCGCCTACGGCGAGCGCCTCGCGGCGAGCATCGCCGTGGGCCTCGGGGACGCCGGCGCCACCACCGTCTCCGGGGCCGCCCTCGGCGTCGACGGGGCGGCGCACCGCGGCGCCCTCGCGGCGGGCGCCCCGACCCTGGCCGTGCTGGCCTGCGGGGTGGACCGCGCCTACCCGCCCTCCCACCAGCGGCTGCTGCGGGCCGTGGCCGAGGAGGGCCTGGTGGTGAGCGAGGTGCCACCGGGTTCCAGCCCGATGCGGCGCCGGTTCCTCCAGCGCAACCGCCTCATCGCCGCGGTCTCGAGCGCCACCGTGGTGGTGGAGGCCGGCTGGAGGTCGGGGTCGCTGTCCACCGCGGGGCTCGCGATGGACCTCGTCCGTCCGGTCGGGGCCGTCCCGGGGCCGGTCACCTCCCCGTCCTCGGAGGGCTGCCACCGGCTGCTGCGCGCCGGCGCCATCTGCGTCACCGACGCCGCCGAGGTGCTCGAGCTGGTCAGCGGGGTGGCCCCCGACGCGGTGCGGCGGGTGGAGGCGCGACCTCACGACGGCCTGGACGCGCTCCAGCTGGCCGTCTTCGACGCCCTGCCGGTGGTGTCGGCGCAGTCCGCGGAGCGCATCGCCGTGACCGCCGGGCTGGCGGCGCCCGACGTCCCGCCCGTCCTGCGGGACCTCTCGCAGCGGGGCCTGGCGTCCCGCTCGTCCGGCGGGTGGCGGCGCGCCCCGCGGGGGTCCGGCGCCGGGGGTGACCGACAGTAGGGGGGTGCAGCAGGATCGTGACGCGCCGGAGGGCGCCGGTGAGGGGTGCCCCGCGCAGTGGCCCCGGCTGTTCTGCCGGCACCTGGAGCTCGAGCGCGGCGCCTCGCCGGCCACCACCCGGGCCTACACCGCCGACCTCGCCTCCCTGCAGGCGCACCTGGACGCCTCCGGCACCGACCTCGCGGCCCTGTCCCTGGCGGACCTGCGCTCCTGGCTCGGTGCCCTGGCGGCCTCCGGGGCCGCCCGCTCCTCGCTGGCGCGGCGCACGTCAGCCGTCCGCAGCTTCACGGCGTGGGCGGTGCGCACGGGGCGCCTGCCCGCCGACCCCGCGCTGCGGCTGCGCTCGCCGTCCCCGAACCGGACCCTGCCGACGGTGCTGCGCGCCGACCAGGCCGGGCGCCTCATGGACCTGGCGGCCACCCGCGCCGACGACGACGAGCCGGCCCACCTGCGGGACCGGGCGGCGGCGGAGCTGCTGTACGCCAGCGGCATCCGCGTCAGCGAGCTCGTCGGCCTGGACGTCGACGACGTCGACCGCGCCCGGCGCACCCTGCGGGTGCTGGGCAAGGGGTCCAAGGAGCGGGTGGTGCCGTACGGGCAGCCCGCCGACCGCGCGGTGGGGGACTACCTCGAGCGGGGGCGCCCGCGGCTCGCCACGCCCGGGTCGCCACCGGCTCTGCTGCTCGGGGCCCGCGGTGGCCGCTGGGACCAGCGCCAGGTGCGCGCGGTGGTCCACGCGCTGCTCAGGGGCCTGGAGGAGGGCGTCGACGCGGCTCCCCACGCCCTGCGACACACCGCGGCGACCCACCTGCTCGACGGCGGCGCGGACCTGAGGTCCGTCCAGGAGATGCTCGGCCACGCTAGCCTGGCGACCACGCAGGTCTACACCCACGTCTCGGTCGAGCGCCTGCGCCGCAGCTACGAACAGGCCCACCCGCGGGCGTGAGCGCCCCGCAGGCGCCCGGCGGGGAGCCCCGTCGGGGAGAGGCAGGGACATGACCGAAGCAGCTCCCGTCGAAGCGCCCCCGGCGCCGACCATCACCACCGCCACGTCCGCGGGCGCCCCCGCTCCGGCCCCCGCGCAGCGCGCGCCCCGGCTCAGCAGCCGGCTGGCGGCCAAGGGCGCCGACGCCGAGGCGGTCGCCCGCAACGAGGCGCTCCTGCGGGACCTGTGGGAGCGGTTCAAGGCCCACGGCGACCCCGTCGTCCGCGAGCGGCTGATCCTCCACTACGCCCCGCTGGTGAAGTACGTCGCCGGCCGCGTGGCCGTGGGCCTGCCGGCCAACGTCGACCAGGCCGACCTGGTGTCCTACGGGGTCTTCGGCCTCATCGACGCCATCGAGAAGTTCGACCTCGAGCGGGCCATCAAGTTCGAGACGTACGCGATCACCCGCATCCGCGGCGCGATCATCGACGAGCTGCGCGCCATGGACTGGATCCCGCGGTCGGTGCGCAGCAAGGCCCGTGACGTCGAGCGCGCCTACGCCGCCCTCGAGGCGGAGCTGCACCGCACGCCCACCGAGCCCGAGGTGGCGGCCCGCATGGGCATCACCCTCAAGGAGCTGCACGCGATCTTCAGCCAGGTGTCCTACGTCAACGTGGTGGCGCTCGACGAGCTGCTGGGCGTGACGGGGGAGAAGGGCGAGTCCCTCTCCCTCGGCGACACCCTGAAGGACACCCGCGTCGAGGACCCGGTCACCGCGTTCGAGAACGAGGAGACCAAGTACCTGCTCGCCCGCGCCATCGACCAGCTCCCCGAGCGGGAGAAGATCGTCGTGACCCTCTACTACTACGAGAACCTCACGCTGTCGGAGATCGGCAAGGTGCTCGGGGTGACGGAGTCGCGGGTGTGCCAGATGCACACCAAGGCCGTGGTGGCGATGCGGGCGAAGCTGGCCGAGGCCAGCTGACCGGACGGCCCGCCACGGGGCCGCCGCCCCAGCCGGGCACCGGCAGCAGCCGGACCCGAGGGCGCAGCAGCGCCAGCGGGTCGCGGTAGCGGACCTGCGCCCCCGACCCGGCCCGCACGCCCCAGTGCAGGCAGGTGCGGGTCCCGCAGTGCGCGCCCGCGGCGGCCAGCGCCCCGACGCGCTGGCCGCGGACCACGCGCTCTCCCACCGCCACCGAGGCGTCCACCGGTTCCAGCGTGGCCCGCCAGCCCGACGCGGCGCGGATGCTCACCACCGGGCGCCCCGCCACGTCCCCGGCCGCCACCACCACGCCGTCGACGGGGGCCAGCACGACCTGGCCCGGGGCCGCCGCCAGGTCCACCCCGCGGTGCCCCGCCTGCCAGGGCCGACCGGGCAGCGACGCGCGGCGCAGCACCGCCGGGGGCCCGCCGGCGTCGTCCAGGGGCCACCACCAGCCGGTCCCGCTCGGTGCGGCTGCGGCTGCGGGCCTGACCACGGCCACGGCGGGCGCCGCCGGGAGCACCGGGACCAGCAGTGCCAGGAGCACGACGACGACGAGGGCGGGCACCCGGCCAGGCTGGCCCGACGCCGACCGTGCGCACCGGACCCCGCGAGCCCCTGTGGACAGGTCCGCGGGCGGCCGCCCCCGGCGGCTCCCTGTGGGCGGCTGACAGCCCGGTGGCCGTCCTCCAGCCCTCGTCCGGCCCTCGTCCGCCTGGGCCGTGGTCAGGGCGGACCCGCCCGTCCGCGTAGGATGGAGCACGGCCGGTCTCACGACCGGTACTTCGCGTGCCCGCACACCGCTTCGCGGCGGGGTGCGCCACCTCGGTCCCGGCGCAGCCGGGCGGTGGCGCTCCGCAGGCACCAGGGCGGCGGCCGGACCCGGTCCGCTGCGACCAACCGAGGAGAGCCCCGTCTCCGCGAGCGATCGCGGGTGGGGCCGAGAGGAGTGCGGCATGGCCGTCGTCACCACGCGCCAGCTGCTCGAGAGCGGCGTCCACTTCGGGCACCAGACCCGTCGCTGGAACCCCAAGATGAAGCGGTTCATCCTGACGGACCGCAACGGCATCTACATCATCGACCTGCAGCAGTCGCTGACCCACATCGACCGCGCGTACGAGTTCGTCAAGCAGACGGTCGCGCACGGCGGCTCGATCCTCTTCGTGGGCACGAAGAAGCAGGCCCAGGAGCCGCTGGCCGAGCAGGCCGCGCGCGTCGGGATGCCCTACGTGAACCAGCGCTGGCTGGGCGGCATGCTCACCAACTTCCAGACGGTGAGCAAGCGCCTGCAGCGCCTCAAGGAGCTCGAGCAGATCGACTTCGACGACGTGGCCTCCTCGGGCCGCACGAAGAAGGAGCTGCTCATGATGCGCCGCGAGAAGGAGAAGCTCGAGCGCACCCTCGGCGGCATCCGCGACATGGCCCGCACGCCCTCGGCGATCTGGGTCGTGGACACCAACAAGGAGCACCTCGCCGTCGACGAGGCCCACAAGCTGGGCATCCCGGTGGTGGCGATCCTCGACACCAACTGCGACCCGGACGTCGTGGACTACCGCATCCCCGGCAACGACGACGCGATCCGCTCGGTCACCCTGCTGACCCGCGTCATCGCTGACGCCGTCGCCGACGGCCTGCGCACCCGCGCCGGTGGTGGCGAGGCCGCCGCCGAGCCGATGGCCGCCTGGGAGGCCGAGCTGCTCGCCGGCGAGACCCAGACCGGCGCTGGCGCCGGCGACAACGCCGCTGGCGCTGCCGCCGCGCAGGGCGAGGAGAAGGCCGCCGCCGAGGTCCCCGCGGGCGCCACCCCGGCCGCCGCGATCGACCAGGCCGAGGGCGAGGCCAGCGAGCCCGCCGCCGCGCCGGCCGAGGCCGCCGCCGACGAGGCGCAGCCCAGCGCCTGACGCGCACCGCCGCGCCGCCCCCGACCGGGGCGGCGCGGCACCGCCGACCGGCCCCACCGGGCCGGCGGCACCAGACCACGAAGACCGCGCGCCCGCACGACCGGCGCGCGGAGGACACCAGGCGAGAGGACGGACCCCCATGGCGACCACCGCCGCTGACATCAAGGCCCTGCGCGAGCAGACCGGCGCCGGCATGCTCGACGTCAAGAAGGCGCTCGACGAGGCCGACGGCGACCGCGCCAAGGCCATCGAGATCCTCCGGGTCAAGGGCCTCAAGGGCGTGACCAAGCGCGAGGGGCGCACCACCAGCAACGGCCTCGTCGCGGCTCGCGTCGAGGGCGGCGTGGGCACCCTCGTCGAGGTCAACTGCGAGACCGACTTCGTCGCGAAGGGCGAGCGCTTCATCGCCCTGGCCGACCGCGTGCTCGAGCTGGCCGTCAGCTCCGGCGCGAAGGACGCCGCGTCGCTGCTGGCCGCCGAGATCGACGGCAAGCCGCTGCAGGCGCTGCTCGACGAGTCCAACGCCACCATCGGCGAGAAGATCGAGGTCCGTCGCGTGGCGCGCCTCGAGGGCGAGCACGTCGCCTCCTACCTGCACCGCACCAGCCCCGACCTGCCCCCGCAGATCGGCGTGCTCGTGGCGCTGGACAGCGAGGAGGTCGACACCGCCCGCGACGTCGCCATGCACGTCGCCGCCCTGTCGCCGCTGCACCTGCACCGCGACGAGGTCTCCGAGGAGACCGTGGCCAACGAGCGCCGCATCGCCGAGGAGACCGCGCGCGAGGAGGGCAAGCCCGAGGCCGCCCTGCCGCGCATCATCGAGGGCCGCGTGAACGGCTTCTTCAAGGACAACGTGCTGCTCGAGCAGTCCTTCGCGAAGGACCCCAAGCGCACGGTCCAGCAGGTGCTCAACGACTCCGGGGTCAAGGTCCTCGGCTTCGCCCGCTTCCGGGTCGGCGCCTGAGGCCGTGAGCACCCCGGTCAGCAGCGCGCAGGACGGCGCCGCCGGGCGCGGTGACGGCTGGCGCCGCGTCGTCCTCAAGCTGTCGGGCGAGGCCTTCGGCGGCGGCCGCGTCGGGGTGGACCCCGACGTGGTCGCCTCCGTGGCCCAGGCCATCGTCGGCCCCGTGCGCGAGGGCGTGCAGGTGGCGATCGTCGTCGGCGGGGGCAACTACTTCCGCGGCGCCGAGCTCAGCGAGGGCGG
The DNA here is from genome assembly GCF_014270065.1 of Quadrisphaera sp. RL12-1S. Taxonomy (NCBI): domain Bacteria; kingdom Bacillati; phylum Actinomycetota; class Actinomycetes; order Kineosporiales; family Kineosporiaceae; genus Quadrisphaera; species Quadrisphaera oryzae. Next base: position 26,976 of record NZ_JACNME010000018.1, read on the forward strand.
CATGGACCGCAGCCGCGCCGACTACATGGGCATGCTCGGCACGGTCATGAACTGCCTGGCCCTGCAGGACTTCCTCGAGCAGGCGGGCGTCGACACCCGCGTGCAGACGGCCATCACCATGGGCCAGGTCGCGGAGCCGTACGTGCCGCGCCGCGCCATCCGCCACATGGAGAAGGGCCGCGTCGTCATCTTCGGCGCGGGCGCCGGGCTGCCGTACTTCTCCACGGACACGGTGGCCGCGCAGCGGGCGCTGGAGGTCCGGGCGGACGCGGTGCTCATGGCCAAGAACGGCGTGGACGGCGTGTACACCGCCGACCCGCGCAAGGACCCCGACGCCGCCCGCCTGGACGAGGTCAGCTACGGGGACGCGCTGCGCCAGCAGCTCAAGGTGGTCGACGCCACCGCCTTCAGCCTGTGCATGGACAACGGCCTGCCCATGGTCGTGTTCGGCATGGACGGGGAGGGCACCATCTCCGCCGCGCTGCGCGGTGAGAGGATCGGCACGCTCGTCTCGGCGGGCTGAGCCCCCGCGCCCCCCGCGGGGGGCGCGGGACAGCCCGACGACGCACGGACCAGGAGGGCCAGGCCAGTGATCGACGACACGCTCCTCGAGGCCGAGGAGAAGATGGAGAAGGCGGTCGAGGTCGCGAAGAGCGACTTCTCGGCCATCCGCACCGGCCGCGCCAACCCGGCGCTGTTCGCCAAGGTCAACGTGGAGTACTACGGGGCGATGACCCCGCTGCAGCAGCTGGCGTCGTTCCAGGTGCCCGAGGCGCGCACGGTGATCATCAGCCCGTTCGACAAGTCCTCGATGGCGGCGATCGAGAAGTCCCTGCGCGCCTCGGACCTCGACGTCAACCCGTCCAACGACGGCAACGTCATCCGCATCATCCTCCCGCAGCTCACCGAGGAGCGGCGTCGCGACTACATCAAGCTCGCCCGCTCCAAGGCCGAGGACGCCCGCGTCTCCGTGCGCAGCGTCCGCCGCAAGGCCAAGGACGAGCTCGACCGCGTGGTCAAGGACGGCGAGGCCGGCGAGGACGACGTCGCGCGCGCCGAGAAGGAGCTCGACTCCCTGACCCGTCGCTTCGTCGACGAGATCGACGAGCTGGTCAAGCACAAGGAGACCGAGCTCCTCGCCGTCTGAGCGGCGGAGCGGAGACCCGGTGGGAGCCGTGGCCGAGCCAGCGGTGAAGCCCGCCCGCCCCCCGGGGCGGGCGGGGCGCAACCTCCCGGCCGCCATCACGGCGGGCGTCCTGCTCGGCGGTGGGGTCCTCGTGGCCCTGCTGCTGGTCAAGCAGGTCTTCATCGCCATCGCGGCGGTCGCCGTGGGCCTGTCGGTGCGCGAGCTGGCGCGGGCGCTGGCCACCCGCCACCGCCGTGTCACGCAGGTGCCGCTGGTCGTGGGGTCCGCGGCCACGCTCGTCGCGGCCTACGTCGGCGGGCTGGACGCGCTGCTCGTGGGGGTCTGCCTCACCGCGGTGGCCGCGGTGCTGTGGCGGGTCCTGGAGGTCCCGGACCTCCCGCCGCACGTGGGCGAGGGCACCTCCGCGCCGGGGGTGGCCCTCGTGCGCGACGTCACCGCCGCCGTCCTCGTCGTGGGCTGGCTGCCCCTGCTGGCGGGCTTCGCGATGCTCATGCTCGCCGCCGACGACGGCGCCCAGCGGGTCGTTGTCTTCGTCCTGCTCACCGTCTGCAGCGACGTCGGCGGCTACGCGGCCGGCGTCCTCCTCGGCCGCCACCCGATGGCGCCGTCCATCAGCCCCAAGAAGTCGTGGGAGGGCCTGGCCGGCTCCGCCGTGGCCTGCCTGGTGGCCGGCTCGCTGTCCGTGTCGCTGCTGCTCGGGGGCACGTGGTGGGCGGGTGCCCTCGTGGGCCTCGCCGCCGTGGTGGCAGCGACCCTGGGGGACCTGTCCGAGTCCATCCTCAAGCGCGACCTCGGCATCAAGGACATGGGCACGCTCGTCCCCGGGCACGGCGGGATGCTCGACCGGCTGGACTCGCTGCTGGCCGTCGCGCCCACCACGTGGGTGCTGCTGGACCTGCTGGTCCGCTGACCTGCGCGGCGCCGGCTGGGCCGCACCCGTGGGACCATGGAGAACGCCATGGCTGACTCCTCCGCTCCTGCTGCCGCCCCCGCCGCGGCTCCCGCCGCTGCTCCTGCCCCTGCTGCGGCGGGGACCCGTCCTGCCCTGACCCTGGCCGCGCCGCGCCGGGCCAAGCCCCCGCGCCACCTGGCCGACCTGGCCCCCGCTGACCGCGCCTCCGCGGCCGCGGAGCTCGGCGTGCCCCCGTTCCGCGTCAAGCAGGTCGCGCAGCACTACTTCGGGCGCGGCGAGGTGGACCCGGCCGGCATGACGGACCTGCCCGCGGCCCTGCGCGAGCAGCTGGGTGCGGCGCTGCTGCCGCCGCTGCTCACGCAGACCCGCGTCCTGGAGGCCGACGGCGGCGACACCGTGAAGACCCTGTGGCGGCTCTTCGACGGCGCCCGCATCGAGAGCGTGCTCATGCGCTACCCGGGGCGCGTGACGCTGTGCGTCTCCAGCCAGGCCGGCTGCGGGATGGCCTGCCCCTTCTGCGCCACCGGACAGGGCGGGCTGCAGCGCAACCTCTCGGCGGCCGAGGTGGTCGAGCAGGTCGCGGCCGCCAACCGCCACCTGGCCCCCACGGGCGAGCGCGTGCACAACGTGGTCTTCATGGGCATGGGGGAGGCGCTGGCCAACTACAAGGCCTGCGTGGGTGCGGTGCGCCGCATGGTGGACCCGGCTCCTGACGGGCTGGGGATGTCCGCGCGCGGCATCACCGTCTCGACCGTGGGCCTGGTCCCCGCCGTCGACAAGCTCGCGGGGGAGGGGCTCGCGGTGACGCTGGCGCTGAGCCTGCACGCCCCCGACGACGTGCTGAGGAACGAGCTGGTGCCGCTGAACAGCCGCTTCGACGTCGCCGCGGTGCTCGACTCGGCCAAGCGGTACTTCGACGCGACGGGCCGGCGCGTGAGCATCGAGTACGCGCTCATCCGGGACGTCAACGACCACGCCTGGCGCGCGGACCTGCTCGCCGAGCAGCTGCTGGCACGGGGGAGCGGCTGGGTGCACGTCAACCCCATCCCGCTGAACCCGACCCCCGGCTCGCGCTGGACAGCCTCGGACCCGGACGTCGAGTCCGAGTTCGTGCGGCGGCTGCGCGACGCGGGCATCCCGACCACGGTGCGCGACACCCGCGGGCGTGACATCGACGGCGCCTGCGGCCAGCTGGCCGCCTCCGACATCGCCCAGCCGACCGGCTGACCTCGCGCTCGAGCCTCCCGCGGGGAGCCTCCTCGTGCGCCCTGGACCTCGTGCTGGGACCACGAGCCGTCACCGGGTGGGCTCGTGCCCACGGGGTGGGCTGGCGCCCGGCTGCGAGCCCTGCACCCGGGCGCCACCCAGTGGACCCCGCGCCGTCCAGTCCCCCAGTGCGACCCCGGCGGATGTCGCCCGATCCTCCGCGGATGCGGGAACACACCACCGCTGCCGGGAGTTAGTTGAAACATGAAGAACATCGGGTTCCTCAACTTCGGCAACTGGCGACCCGCCCGCGGCTCCCAGGTGCGCACGGGCGCTGACGCGCTCTTGCAGACCGTCGAGCTGGCCGTGGCCGCCGAGGAGCTCGGGCTGGACGGCGCGTTCATCCGCGTCCACCACTTCGCCCCCCAGCTCTCCTCGCCCTGGCCGCTGCTCGCGGCGATGGCCGCGCGCACGTCCCGCATCGAGCTCGGCACGGGTGTCATCGACATGCGCTACGAGGAGCCGCTCGCCATGGCGGAGCTCGCGGCCTCCACCGACCTCATCGCCGGCGGCAGGCTGCAGCTGGGCGTCTCCCGGGGCTCACCCGAGCCCGCGCTGCGCGGCGCCGAGGCCTTCGGCCACGTCGCCCCCGAGGGGCGCACGGACGCCGACCTGGCCCGCGACCACACGCGCCGCTTCCGCGCCGCCATCGCCGGCGCCGGCGTGGCGGCCATGGACCCGCAGATGACGGGGCGCCAGGGCCTGCTCTCGGTGCAGCCGCAGGCCCCGGGTCTGTCCGACCGCATCTGGTGGGGCGCCGGCACCCGCGCGACCGCCCGCTGGGCGGGGGAGCAGGGCATGAACCTCATGAGCTCCACGCTGCTCACCGAGGACACCGGCGTGCCGTTCGACCAGCTGCAGGCCGAGCAGATCGCCGGCTTCCGGGAGGCGTGGGCGCAGGCCGGCTGGTCCGGCACCCCGAGGGCGTCGGTCTCGCGCAGCGTCATGCCCATCACCACCGAGGAGGACCGGCTGTACTTCGGCGGAGACGTCGACAGCACCGACCAGGTCGGCTTCCTCGACGGTGGCCTGGCGCGCTTCGGGCGGCACTACGCCGGAGACCCCGACGTCGTCGCCGAGCAGCTGGCCCGCGACGTGGCCGTGCAGGAGGCGGACACGCTGCTGCTGACCATCCCCAACATGCTGGGCGTGGAGTACAACACCCGGCTGCTCGCCGCCATCGCCGAGCACGTGGCCCCGGCGCTCGGCTGGACCCCGGCGCACCTGCGCGTGCAGCAGGAGGCGGACCAGCCGACGGGTCAGCGGTCCGCCGCCCTCTGAGGCTCGTCCACGGGGACCAGCGTCCCCTTCGTGGAGCGTGGCTCTGGTGGGCGGGGTGACCGGCGACGACGGTCAGGCGCGTCAGCGTCACCTCCCACCCCGCCGTCGCGCTGCGTGCGGCGGGGTGGGAGGTGGCGCGCAGATGCATGATCGTCGCCTGGTGGCGGGCGTGCGATCGACAGCGGGGCTCGGGAGGGGAAACCCGTGTGACGGCGGCGCGGGGCGTCGGGGAGGATCGACGCCCGTGGCGCACCTCGAGGTCTCCGGGATCTCCTACGACCTCCCGGACGGCCGTCCCCTCCTGCGCGAGGTGGACCTGCGCGTCGGTGACGGCCAGCGCACGGCGCTGGTGGGCCCCAACGGCACCGGCAAGACCACGCTGCTGCGCATCATCACCGGCGAGCTGGTGCCCACCTCCGGCTCCGTCGCGCGCTCCGGAGAGCTGCAGGTCATGCAGCAGTCCGCCGGCGCCGGCGCCGCCGAGGTCCGCGACCTGCTGCTGTCCGTGGCGCCGGCGTCCCTGCGCGCCGCCGCGGCGGAGCTGGACGCCGCCGAGCTGGCGATGATGGAGCTCGACGACGAGCCCACCCAGATGCGCTACGCCACGGCGATCACCGCCTGGGGCGACGCCGGCGGCTACGAGGCGGAGGTGGCCTGGGACGTCGTCTGCGACGCCGCGCTCGGCGTGCCGTGGGAGCGCGCCCGCTGGCGCGACGTCGCCACGCTGTCCGGCGGGGAGCGCAAGCGGCTCCTCCTGGAGTCGCTGCTGCGGGGGCCGGCTGGCGTGCTGCTGCTCGACGAGCCCGACAACGCCCTCGACGTCCCCGGCAAGCGCTGGCTGGAGGAGGCGCTGGTGGCCAGCGGCCGCACGGTGCTGCTCATCAGCCACGACCGCGAGCTGCTGGCCCGCACCGCCACCCGCGTGGCCACCCTCGAGCCCAGCGCCGCCGGCGCCCGGATGTGGGTGCACGGCGGCGGCTTCTCCGGCTACGCCGACGCCCGCGCCGACCGCGCCGCCCGTCTGGAGGAGCTGCGCCGCCGCTGGGACGAGGACCACGCGGCGCTCAAGCAGCTGGTGGTGACCCTCAAGCAGAAGGCCACCTTCAACGACGGCATGTCCAGCCGCTACCAGGCCGCCCAGACCCGGCTGGCGCGCTTCGAGGAGGCCGGTCCGCCCGAGGCCGCCCCGGTGGCCCAGCGGTTCGGCATGAGGCTGCGCGGCGGCAGGACGGCGAAGCGCGCGGTGACGTGCGCGCAGCTGGGCCTGACGGGGCTCGTCGCACCCTTCGACCTCGAGCTGCACCTGGGAGACCGGCTCGCCGTCCTCGGGTCCAACGGCTCCGGCAAGAGCCACCTGCTGCGGCTGCTCGCCGGCGGCGGCACCCACCCCGAGGCCGAGCACGAGCCCGTCGGCCCGCTGTCCGACGGCCCACCGCCCGCGCCGGTGGAGCACACGGGGACGGCGAAGCTCGGCGCGCGGGTGCGCCCGGGCTGGTTCCGCCAGTCCTCGGCCCTCCACGGGGAGGCGGCCACCAGCGCTGACCCGCACGCCGGCAAGACCCTGCTGGAGGTGCTGCACCGCGGGGACGGCCACCGGCAGGGGCTGCCGCGCGAGCCCGCCACCCGCGCCCTGGACCGCTACGGCCTGGCCGGGGCCGCCGAGCAGCGCGCCGACACCCTCTCCGGCGGCCAGCGGGCGCGGTTCGGGGTGCTCCTGCTGGAGCTGTCCGGGGCCACCCTGCTGCTGCTCGACGAGCCCACCGACAACCTCGACCTGGAGTCCGCCGAGGCGCTCGAGGCCGCGCTCGAGCGCTTCGAGGGGACCGTGGTGGCGGTGACCCACGACCGGTGGTTCGCCCGCGGGTTCGACAGGTTCCTCGTGCTCGGCGCGGACGGCACGGCACGCGAGGCGCCCGAGCCGGTGTGGGACGAGCCACGGGTGCGCCGCACGCGCTGAGGGCGTGTTCTCCTGCGCCCCGTGGGGCTGCTGGGGCACCATGCTGCAGTGACCCCGGGGCCGACGTTCGAGCGCACCACCGGCTTCCGCCGCGGCTACGCCGTGGAGCAGGTCGAGGAGTTCTTCGCCAGGGCCCGCGTCTCCTACGAGACCGGCGGCCCCCGCGGTGGCGTCAGCAGCCGCGACGTGCGCGAGGTGGGCTTCGACCTCGTGCGCCGCGGCTACGACGTGCAGATGGTCGACGCCGCCCTGGACCGCATGGAGGACGCCTTCCTGCGCCGCGAGCAGGAGGTGGTGCGGGGGCGCCTGGGCGCCGACCGCGCCTACGCCGAGCTCGCCGCCCGCGCGGCCACGCTGCGCCCCCGCCTCGAGCGCCCCGAGGGCGACAGGTTCGACAGGGCCGCCCACGGCCACCCCGGCTACGACCCGGCCGAGGTGGACGCTCTGTGCGACCGCATCAGCGGCTGGCTCGACGGCGAGCCCGGGCTCAGCCACGACGACCTGCGCCGCTCCGTCTTCAGCACCCGCCGCGGCGAGCAGGGCTACGCCGAGCACCAGGTGGACGCGTTCATCGACCGCACCGTCGAGGTCATGGCGGCCTCGATCACCACCGCCTGACCCCGCGCCCGGCCCGGCGCCCGGACCCGCCCCGGCGGCGCAGAGGCGGCGCGGACGGGGGAACCGCGCCGGCCGGGGTCCTCCGGACGGAGCAGCGCCCCTGCGGTCCGCAGCGGCGCCTGCCGACCACGTCCCCGTGGCCCACCCCCGCCGTCCTCGCCCCGCCCTCCCGGCGCGCCCGACCCGGCTGGCGCGCCTGCGCGCGACCGCGTCGCTCGCGCTCGCCGGCCTGCTCGGAGGCCTCGTGCTGCTGCCCGCCGGCACCGCGGCCGCCGTGGACGGCACCGAGACCCGGGCGCCGGAGGTCAAGAACAACTGGACCGTGCCCGGTGAGGTCTGGCAGGGCGACTTCGCCGACCCGTCCGTGGTGCGCGTGGGCAGCACCTACTACGCCTACGCCACCAACACCGCCGGCCGCTACGTGCCCGCGCTGACCAGCACCGACCTCGTCACGTGGCGGGCGCGGCCCACGTACAGCCAGTCCGGTCCGCCCGGGAAGCCTGGGTACTCGGTGGCCACCGACACCGCGGTGCCCGCGGAGTTCCGGTCCCAGAGCTGGTCGGACTGGGACAAGTACAACAACAACGACGTGCTCGTGAAGCCCGCCTCGTGGGGGCTGAAGACCTCCGACGGACCCTGGGTGCGCACCGAGTACTGGGCGCCGTCGGCGTTCCAGATCGGCTCCACCTGGTTCCTGTACTCCGCGGTGCGGGTGGGCGCCACGCGCTTCTGCCTCACCGTCGCCACCGGACCGGGGCCGCTGGGCCCGTTCCGGGACGACACCACCGGCCCGATCCAGTGCCAGCCGGTGGCCAGCGACCCGGACGGCTCCATCGACCCCGCCGCCTACCACGACCCCGCCACCGGCAAGGACTACCTGCTGTGGAAGGCCCTGGGGAAGGTGAACAGCCACCCGAGCGCGATCCTCTCGGTGGAGCTGGGCGCCGACGGCCTGCCCAGGCCCGGTGCCGGCTGGAACACCCTCCTCACGACGCACGAGGGCGGGTGGGAGGGGACGACCGTCGAGAACCCCTCCATGGTCAGCTACGGCGGCACCACCTACCTCTTCTACTCCGCCAACCACTGGGGGACCACGGACGCGGCCGGCCACAGCGCCTACGCCACCGGCTACGCCATCTGCCCCCAGGGCCCCACGGGCCCGTGCACCCGCCCGGACGAGAAGCCGCTGCTGTCCAGCAGCGGCACCGCGCAGGGCCCCGGCGGGTCCGCGGCGTTCCTCGACGCCGACGGCGGGCTGCGGATCGCCTACGCCACGTACTTCCTCGGGGAGGACCGCCGCGGCGAGGCCATCCGCCAGCCGCGCCGCCTGGGCGTCGGCACGCTGGTGCGGGCCGCGGACGGCCGCCTCTCCGTGGTGGCCGGCACGGCTCCGGTCGGGCCGTGGACGCCCGCCGCGGCGCCCGCGCCCAAGGCGCCGTCGTCGCCTCCCGCCGCCAAGCCGCCGGCGGTGAAGGCCCCCGCCACGAAGCCCGCCAAGAAGCCCGCCGCCAAGAAGCCGGCCAAGAAGCCCGTCACGAAGGCGGCGCCCAGGAAGCGGTAGTCAGGCCAGCACCGCGGCCCGCCACCCGCGCAGCGAGCTGAGCACGGCCAGGCCCTCGGCCCGGCGCAGGTCGCCGGGGTGGAGCACCCGCAGCTCCAGCTGACCGGACTCCAGCAGCCGCTCCCGCAGCACCCCCGGCAGCAGCCCGCACTCCACCGGAGGGGTCCACCAGCGGCCGTCGAGGCGCACCGCGAGGGTGGCGGTGCTCGCCTCGCAGACCTCGCCCCGCTCGTTGGTCCACACCACCTCGTCGGGACCGCCGGGCCCGCCCACCCGGTGCTCGGCGCGCAGCTGCTCGATCCAGGCGCGGCGGGTGGTCTTGTGCCGCGGCCACCAGTCGTCGCTGCGCACGCGCGGGGCGTCGTCCACCACCAGCCGCACCGGCGACGACGACGACGGCAGCGGGGCGGTGGTCACGGACGCACGGCCGTCCGGCGACAGTTCCAGGCGCACCCGCAGCGGGACCTCGGCCCCGGCGGGCGACCGTGCTGCGGCCTTCGCGGCGGCCACCGCGGCGTCCAGGGCCGCGCGCGCGGCGGGCTCGTCGAGCGGGACCCCGACGAAGGCCGCCGAGTCCCGCAGACGGCGCAGGTGCCGCTCCACGTCCACCAGCCCGACCCCGGGGCGGTGGGCCAGCGTCTCCAGCAGCCCGGGCCGCGGCTCCCGGTGGCCCAGCACCGCGGCCTTCGCGAGCACCTCCCGGTGCTCGGCCCCGGCCCGCGAGCCCCACGTCACGCCGCTGCCCGTGCCGTAGACGACCTCGGCCCCGCCCCCCTCGCGTGAGCCCCCGGTGACGACGGCGGTGCGGATGGCCACCGAGAAGCGCGCCGTGACCGGCTCGCCGGGAGGGGCCAGCCAGCCCACGGCCCCGCAGTAGACCCCCCGCGGGGAGCGCTCCAGCGCCGCGATGGCCCGCATGGTCGAGGCCTTCGGGGCACCCGTCACCGAGCCGCACGGGAACAGCGCGCGGAACAGGTCCACGGTCGAGGTGCCCTCGCGCAGGCGCCCCTCCACGGTCGAGACCACCTGGTGGACCGTCGGGTACGTCTGCGCCGCCAGCAGCTCGCTCACCTCCACCGACCCGGGCTCGCACACGCGGTGCAGGTCGTTGCGGAGCAGGTCGACGATCATGACGTTCTCCGCGCGCTCCTTGGCGCTGCTCGCCAGCCGCCCCAGCGCGAGCGCGTCCTCCGCGGCCGACCGGCCCCGCGGGGCCGTCCCCTTCATGGGGCGCGTCACCACGCGGCGCCGGCCGGGTGCGCCGGGGTCGTCGACCACGGCGAAGAACGCCTCCGGGCTGGCGCTGGCCACCACCACGTCCTCGCCCCACGGCCGCAGGTCCAGCAGCGCCCCGTGGTCACCGCGCTGCGCGCGCACGAGGTCGGCGTAGAGCGCGGCCGCGTCCCCGGAGAAGGGGGCGCGCAGCCGCAGGGTGAGGTTGACCTGGTACGTCTCGCCCCGGGCGATGCGCTCGCGGACGCGCGCCACCGCCTGCGCGTGCTCGGCGGGGGAGGTGTCCGGCGCCCACGCCCCTGCCGACCAGGCGCGCTCGTCGTCGTCGCCGTCGCCGTCGCCGCCGTCGGGTCCCGCACCGCTGGCGCCGACCGGCGCCACCTCGCGCGGCGGGTCGACCAGCGCGAACCACACCAGGGGCAGCCCGGGCTCCGGAGCGCGGGTGACGAGGGCGCTGTCCAGTGCGGGGGCCGCCTCGTAGGCGACGAAGCCCACCGCCCAGCTGCCCGCGCTCACGGCCTCCTGCACGGCCTCCAGCGCCGGCACCACGGCGTCGAGCTCCCGCGCGACGACGACGCCCCGCGGCGGCATGTCGGGACCAGCGAAGAGCAGCGCCCGCCCGGTGCGGAGGTCGTCGGTGCGGAGCACCCCGGGATCCTGCCGCACGCGCGCCTGCCAGCGGCACCGGCGTCCGCCGCCGGCGTCTGGTCCCGCGCCGGGCGCCACGGCGCGCGGGTAGCGTCGCGGGGGTGCCGGCCTGGACCGACGGCGCCCCGTTCTGGGCGCTGTTCGCCTTCTTCTTCGCGGTGGCGGCGGTGCGCACGCAGGCGACCTACTGGCTCGCCCGCGTCGTGGCGGCGTGGTCCGCGCCGGACGCCAGCGCCGGGGAGCGGAGCGCCCGGCGTCCCCGCTGGGTGCTGCGGGCGGGCGGGTGGCTGCGGCGGGCCTCCTCCGGACGGGGCGTGCGCGCCGTCCAGCGGTGGGGGCTGCTCGCCGTGCCGGCGTCGTTCCTGGCCACCGGCACCAAGACGGCCGTCAACGGCGCCGCGGGGCTGCTGCGGATGCCGTACGGCAGGTACACCGCGGCGATGCTGGTCGGGTGCGCCCTGCACGCGACGATCTACGCGACGGTCGGGTGGGCGGCGTGGACGGCGGCGCTGTCGGCGGCCACGGGGTCGGCCTGGGGCGCAGCGGTGCTCACCGCGCTGGCAGCGGTCGTCGTCGTCCTCGGGGTGCGGGCTGCGAGGAGGGCGAAGGCGCGGCAGCGCTCAGGGACGCGCTGACCGCAGCTGCTCCAGGAGGGCCGCCACGTGGCGCGCGCGGGTCTCCGGGCGCTTGACGGTGTGCATCCGGTACAGCCAGGGGTACCGGTCGCCTCGGGACATCGCCTCCCACGCGGCGGCGGCCACGGGGTCGGCGGCGAGCGCCTCGGCGAGCTCGGGCGGCGGCTGGATGGTGGCCGACCCGGCGTAGGCGCGCTCCCAGCGGCCGTCGGCCTTGGCGGCGGCGACCTCCGCGGCCCCGCGGGGGCGCATGCGGCCGGCCGCCTCCAGCGCGGCGACCCGCTGGACGTTCACCGCCGACCAGTTCGAGCGCGGCCGGCGCGGGGTCATCCGGATCGCGTAGCTGACGTCGTCGCGCGCGGTCACCTGGCCGTCGATCCACCCGTGGCACAGCGCCTCGAGCACCGCCTGCTCGTAGAGGAGCGCGGTGGGCTCGGTGGCGCCGCCCTTGGCCAGGGCCAGGCGCACCCCGGCGGACGCGGTGGCGTGCTCCTCGAGCCAGGCGCCCCACGCGGCGGCGTCGGCGACGACGAGGTCGGGCAGCGGCGTGGCCACGGCAGGAGTGTGCCGCGCAGGACCGACAGGGGGAAGCGTGTCAGGTTCGCTCGACTTCCTGTCGTGTCTACTTGACACGATGTCGAGTTCACCAGACAGTGGAGGGGTGGGAAGGACGTCAGCGAAGGGCCGCAGCAACGGCGTCCGCGCTGCCCGGGCGGTGCTGGGGCTCACCCAGGCCGACCTGGCGGCGGCGGCGGGCGTCACGCGGCAGACGGTCGTGGCCGTCGAGGCGGGTGACTACGCCCCGTCGGTCTACCTGGCCCTGGCGATCGCGGCCCGGCTGGGCCGGACCGTCGAGGAGTTGTTCGGTCAGGACGAGGCGAAGGTCGCTGCCGGTGCGGCAGCAGCGGAGGAGCAGCGGTGAGCGAGCAGGCGCGTGACGGCTGGTTCGTGCGGGCGGCGGCGCGGGTCGGTGACCTCGGCAGCCCCTTCTACGCCGAGGAGTACCGGCGGGACGTCTGGAACGAGGCGAGCGCCATCGGCTTCCAGCTGGTGCTGTGGCTGCTGTCGCTGGCGGCGGTGGTCTCGGTCTGGGTCGGCGGTGCGCCGGCCGTGCCCTACGCCCTGGTGATGTTCCTCGTGCCCGGCGCGGCCTCGTGGGTGGTCCTGTCCTACGCCAGCGCCCACGGCGTCGACGGCGCGACGGGGAGCAGGAAGGTCCTCGGGTGGCGCGTGGGCGTCTTCGTCGTGCTGGCGCTAGCGCTGTGCGCGGGCGTGGTCCGGGCGATGGCCGGTGCTGACCTGGCTCCGGGTCTGCTCACCGGGCTCGTCGTCGGTGCGCTGCTCGGCGGGCTGGGCGTCTGGTGGTCCAAGCGGCGCGCCGCCGCGGGTGGTGCCTGAGGCCCGAGCGCCTCAGCGCAGGTGCGAGGAGCTCATGACGCGGTCCACGGCGATCTCGACGACGACGCGCAGCGGGTCCTCACGAGGCTCGCGCTCGTAGCGGACGGCGTAGCGGGCGACGGCGTCAGCGACGACCTCCGGCTCGTCCCGCACGCGGACCGGCCCCTCGAGGGTGATCCACTGCGCCCTCTCGAAGGAGCACAGCACCGCCCGGCCGGCCGGGCCGGCGGCCGTCTCGGCGAGCCGGGCGTTGCGCACCTTGCGGGAGGTCGACCGCGCGGTGATGCGGGCGAGGCCCGCCTCGGGGTCCCACGTGAAGCCCACCGGCACCACGTGCGCCGTGCCGTCGGGGCGGTGGGTGGTCAGGGTCGCCAGGCGGCGCTCGGTGACGAAGGTCAGTGCGGCGGGGGTGAGCTCCACGCCGACCAGGGTGGCGGACCGCTCACGGCCATGGACGGGCGGGCGTCCGGGAAGTCCATGATCACGGTGGGAAGGTGCTCGGGACTCCCATGATCACGGTGATCATGGGAGTCCCGAGCGCTCTCAGAGCAGCGCCCAGGCGCGGGTGAGGACGTCGCGCAGGGTCGCCTCGATCATGTCGAAGTCGGACTGGTCCGCGATGAGCGGCGGCGACAGCTGGATCACCGGGTCTCCGCGGTCGTCGGCGCGGCAGTACAGGCCGGCCTCGAACAGCGCCCCCGACAGGAAGCCGCGCAGCAGCCGCTCGGCCTCCTCGCCGGAGAACGTCTCGCGGGTGGCCTTGTCCTTGACCAGCTCGATCCCGTAGAAGAAGCCCTCGCCGCGCACGTCCCCGACGATCGGCAGGTCGAGCAGCTTCTCCAGCGTCGCCCGGAACGCCGGGGCGTTCTCCCGCACGTGGTCGTTGAGGCCCTCGCGCTCGAAGAGGTCGAGGTTGGCCATGGCCACCGCCGCCGAGACCGGGTGCCCGCCGAAGGTGTAGCCGTGGGCGAAGGACGTGTGGCCGTGCGCGAACGGCTCGTAGACGCGCTCGGAGGCGATGCACGCGCCGATGGGGGAGTAGCCGCTGGTCATGCCCTTGGCGCACGTGATGATGTCCGGGGTGTAGCCGAGGTCGGTGCAGGCGAACATCGACCCGATCCGCCCGAAGGCGCAGATCACCTCGTCGGAGACCAGCAGCACGTCGTGGCGGTCGCAGATCTCGCGCACCCGCTGGAAGTACCCGGGCGGCGGGGGGAAGCAGCCGCCGGAGTTCTGCACCGGCTCCAGGAAGACCGCCGCCACGGTCTCGGGGCCCTCGAACTCGATGGCCTCCTCGATGCGGTCGGCGGCCCAGCGGCCGAACGCCTCCGGGTCGTCCCGCAGGTGCTCGGGGGCCCGGTACTGGTTGGTGTTCGGCACCCTGAAGCCACCGGGCACGAGCGGCTCGAAGACCGCCTTGGCCGCGGGGATGCCCGTGATGGCCAGGGCGCCCTGGGGGGTGCCGTGGTAGGCGACCGAGCGGCTGATGACCTTGGTCTTCAGCGGCTTGCCGACCAGCTTGAAGTGGTTCTTGGCCAGCTTCCACGCGGTCTCGACGGCCTCGCCACCGCCGGTGGTGAAGAACACCCGGTCCAGGTCTCCCGGGGTGTAGGAGGCCAGCCGCTCGGCGAGGTCGATGGCGGGCGGGGTGGCGTAGGACCACAGCGGGAAGAAGGCCAGCTCGCTCGCCTGCTTCGCGGCGGCCTCGGCCAGCTCGCGGCGTCCGTGGCCGGCCTGCACGGTGAACAGCCCGGCCAGGCCGTCGAAGTACCGCTTGCCGGCGTCGTCGTAGATCCAGCAGCCCTCGCCGCGGGTGATCACCGGGACGCTCTTCTCCCAGGCGGACTGCCGGGTGAAGTGGCCCCACAGGTGGTCGCGGGCGGCCTGGGCGCGCGGGGTCCCCGACGGCGTCAGACCGGCGGGAGCGGTGGTGGGCGTGCGGTCGAGCGGAGTCGTCGTCATCGGGTTCCCCAGTCGTAGCGCTGCTTGATGAGCTTGAGGTAGACGAGCGTCTCGGTGGACGTGACGCCCGGGACGGCGCGGATGCGCCGGGACAGCAGGTCGAGCAGGCGGTCGTCGTCCTCGCAGACCACCTCGGCCAGCACGTCGAAGGTGCCGGCCACCGCCACCACGTACGTGACCTCCTGCATCTCGGCCAGGGCGTCGGCCACGACGGTGGTGTCACCGCTGCAGCGCACCCCGACCATCGCCTGGCGCGGGAACCCCACCTGCATCGGGTCCGTCACCGCGACGATCTGCATGACGCCCGCCTCGAGCAGGCGCGCCACGCGCTGGCGCACCGCCGCCTCGGACAGCCCCACGTCGGCGGCGATGGCCGCGTACGAGCGGCGGCCGTCGGCCTGCAGCTGCTCGATGATGCGCTTGGAGGTCTCGTCGAGGACGGGACCCGAGCGTGCTGCCATGCGACCCGAGCATGCACCCGATCGTGGGTGGAAGCAAGGAGGGAAGACGGTTTCCGTCGCGATGGATGCGTGAAGCGCCGGAAACCGTCGTCCCTCAGGTGGTGTCGGTCAGAGGCCCCCGACGGGCGGCGCGCCCGTGTCCGGCACCAGGACCTCGGTGCGGGCGTTGAGCGTCTCGCCGCGGAAGAACGCCCGCAGGCGGATCGCGCAGAGCAGCATGAGCGGCACCCCGAGGGCGAGCATGCCGACGCCCAGCACGAAGACGCCGCCGACGCCGCCGATCACGGTCTCCCCGTAGTCGGGGCGGGCCATGTCCACCACGCTGTAGCCGAAGATCACCAGCATGAACAGGCCGCCCAGGAACGGCAGGATCCCGCGCAGCCACAGGTGCGCCGCGGACTGGCGCAGCGTGGAGCGGAAGAACCACACGCACGCGAAGCTCGTGATGCCGTAGTAGAACGCGACCGCCAGGCCCAGGCTGGCGATGGAGTCGGCCAGGGCGTTGGTGCTGATGAGCGAGAGCAGCACGTAGAAGCCCACGGCGGTGGCGCCCATCACCAGCGTGGAGAAGCCGGGCGTCTTGAACCGGGGGTGCACCGTGCCGAACTGCGGCGGGAGCGCCTTGTACACGGCCATCGCCAGGGTGCCGCGCGCGGTCGGGAGGATGGTCGACTGGGTGGAGGCGGCCGCCGACACCGCGATGGTGATCATCAGCAGGACGGCGAGGACGGGTCCGCCCAGGGGGTCTCCGAGCACGGTGATCGTGTCGTCGGCGTTGTCGGGGTTGCCCAGCCCGATGCCGGTGGTCCCGAAGCCGCTGTAGGCCTGGATGGCCGTGGCGACGGCGGTGAACGTCACCACGAGGATGATCGTGGCCAGGGTGGCCGCGCGGCCCGGGATGCGGTCGGGGTCCTTGCTCTCCTCGTTCACGGCCAGGCAGGCGTCCCAGCCCCAGTACAGGAAGATGCACAGCACGATGGCGGCGACGGCGTCGCCGAAGCTGATGCCGGTGGGGATGAACCAGCTGAGCTCGGGCTGCACCGCCTGCGGGCCGGCCGAGCCGCTGTAGACCGCGAACAGGGCCCAGGCGGCCAGCACCACGAGGAAGAGGAACTGCCACGCCACCAGCACGTTCTGCATCCGCTCCGACAGCAGGATGCCGCGGTAGCTGACGTACGTCATCACGGCGATGAACGCCACGGCGAAGGCCATCCGCCCCCACTGGCTGTCGGCCAGCCCGTCCAGCCCCACCACGCGCAGCGTGTAGATGGCCGCGATCTCGGCCACGTTGGCCAGCACGATGATCGCCGAGACGGCCACGCCCCAGCCGCCCATCCAGCCGACCACCGGGCCGAAGGCCTTGGTGGCCCACGTGAAGGTGGTGCCGCAGTCGGGCACGGCCTTGTTGAGCTGCTGGTAGGCGATGGCGGTGAGGACCATCGGGACGAACGCCACGATGAACATGGCGGGTGCCTTCTCGCCCACCCCGAGGTAGCCCAGCGTGGCCGCGAGCCCGTACGCGGGGGCCGTCGAGGCGAGCCCGATGACGGTGTTGCCCCACAGCCCCAGCGTCCCGGTGGCGAGCCCCTTGCCCTCGCCCGTGCTCCCAGCGGTCGGCGCTCCTGCGCTGACTCCCGATGCCACATCCACCTCCGGGTCGCTCCGTCGCGGCCTGGATCGACCGGCCTGGATCGGCATCATGGCCCCCGAACAGGCGGAAGCGGTAGCGGTGAGGCCGAATCGCAGCGGTAACCTCCGCCGATGAGGATCCTGATCGTCGGTTCCGGAGGTGTCGGGGACGCGCTGTCGCGGATCCTGGCCCGCCGCTTCCGCACCGCTCCCTTCGCCGACGTCGTCGTCGTGGCCGACTACGACGAGTCCCGCGCCCAGCGCACCGTCGAGGCGGTCCGCCACCGCGAGGGCGACGCCGCCGCGGGCGCCTTCACCGCCGCGCGCGTCGACGCCTCCGACGCGAGCTCGGTGGAGGCGCTGGCCCGCCAGGTGGGCGCCACGCACGTCATGAACGCCGTGGACCCGCGCTTCGTCATGCCGATCTTCACCGGGGCGCTGGCTGCGGGGGCGGACTACCTCGACATGGCGATGTCCCTGTCGAAGCCCCACCCCACCGAGCCCTGGTCGAAGACCGGCGTGAAGCTGGGCGACGAGCAGTTCGCCCTCGCGCCGCAGTGGGAGGACGCCGGCCGCCTGGCGCTGGTCGGCATCGGCGTGGAGCCCGGCCTGGCCGACGTCTTCGCCCGCTACGCCTGCGAGGAGCTCTTCGAGACCGTCACCGAGCTCGGGGTCCGCGACGGCGCCAACCTCACCGTGGACGGGTACGAGTTCGCGCCGTCGTTCTCGATCTGGACCACCATCGAGGAGTGCCTCAACCCGCCCGTGGTCTGGGACGACGGCGCGTGGAGCACCCTGCCCCCGTTCAGCGAGCCGGAGGTCTTCGACTTCCCCGGCGGCATCGGGCCCGTCGAGTGCGTGCACGTGGAGCACGAGGAGGTGCTCCTCATGCCGCGCTGGCTCCAGGCGGACCGCGTGACCTTCAAGTACGGGCTCGGCGAGGAGTTCATCGGCGTCCTCAAGACCCTGCGCAAGCTGGGCCTGGACCGCACCGAGCCGCTCACCGTCAAGGGCGTCCAGGTCAGCCCGCGCGACGTGGTCGCTGCGTCCCTGCCCGACCCCGCCACTCTCGGGCCGCTCATGAAGGGAGCCACCTGCGCCGGTCTGCTCGTGACGGGCACCGGCAAGGGGGAGGGGTTCGCCGGGCGCCCGCGAGAGGTGTACCTGCACCACGTGGTCGACAACGCCTGGTCCATGGAGGAGTTCGGCGCGCAGTGCGTGGTATGGCAGACGGCGGTCAACCCCGCCGTCGCCCTGGAGCTGCTCGCTGACGGCCGCTGGTCAGGCGCCGGCGTGCTCGGCCCGGAGGCGCTGCCGCACCGGCCGTTCCTGGACCTGCTCGCCGCCGAGGACGGCTACGCCAGCCCGTGGGGGATGCAGGAGCGCACGCCCTCGTCGTCCTGATCCTGCGGCACCCTCTCGGTCGTGGACACCTCGCGGTGGGGCCTGCCGGTGCGCCGGGTCGAGCCGGACCCGGACGTCGCACCGCTGCCCGCGGGGGAGTGGCCCATGACCGTGCCGGCCGTCGCCGC
Source organism: Quadrisphaera sp. RL12-1S (assembly GCF_014270065.1). Classification (NCBI taxonomy): domain Bacteria; kingdom Bacillati; phylum Actinomycetota; class Actinomycetes; order Kineosporiales; family Kineosporiaceae; genus Quadrisphaera; species Quadrisphaera oryzae. The sequence continues at coordinate 45,217 of NZ_JACNME010000018.1, forward strand.
GCTCCTGGGCGACGGCCTGGACCTGGGACCCGCGACCGTGCTCGTCGGGGAGAACGGGGCGGGAAAGTCCACCCTGCTCGAAGGCATCGCGTGGGCCTTCGGGCTGGACAGCCGCGGCGGCTCGGCGAACACCCGCGGCATGCTCAGCGAGGACGAGCCGGACCCCGTGGGACGCGCCCTGCGCGTGGTGCGAGGGCCGGGAGCGGGGCGATGGGGCTTCTTCCTGCGCGCCGAGACCATGCACCGGGTCTTCGAGACCATCCCCGGCCGGACCGATCCCGACTTCCACGCGATGAGCCACGGGGAGTCCTTCAACGCCCTGCTCGGCACCCGCAGGTACCGAGGCCCGGGGTTCTACTGCTTCGACGAGCCCGAGAGCGCGCTGTCGTTCACCAGCCAGATGGCCCTGGTCGCGCAGCTCGTGGACCTGGTCGCCACCGGCACCGCACAGGTGCTGGTGGCGACCCACTCACCGCTCCTGGCGGCCCTGCCGGGCGCCCGGGTGCTGCTTGTCGACGACGACGGCCTGACCGACGTCCCCTGGGACTCCCTGCCGCTCGTCGCGCACTGGCGGGCGTTCATGGACGACCCCCGCCGGTACCTGCGCCACCTGTGAGGCGCCCCCGCGGCCGGGCGTCAGATGCGTCCGCCGGCGTTGCTCCCGGTGGCCGGCGGGACGGGCGTCAGGGGAGTCGTCGACCCCGGCTGTCCCGCGCTGGCGCTCGTGCTGGTCCCGGTGCTGGTCCCGGTGCTGGTCCCGGTGGTGCTGGCGGAGTCGCCGCCGCTGCCGGGCAGCTTCTCCTTCACCGCCTGCACCGCGGAGCTGTTCGCGGCCGCGTCCTTGGCGCTGGCGGCAGCGCTCTTCGCGGTGTCGACAGCCGCGGTCTGGGCCTGGTCGACCCTCGTCTTGACCTTGGGGTCGTTCCAGAGGCGCGAGACCGACGAGACGATCTGGTCGTAGCGCTGGCGGCCCGCCCGGGCGCCGAGCACGTAGCCGATCGCGGCGCCGATGAGGAGCGACTTCTTGCCCACGGGTTCCTCCAGGAGGGTGAGGGGCTGGCGTCCCGGTGTTCTCCAGGTGGACCACGTGTCTACCGCGAGAGGGCGCTCCTGGCACCCTGGCGCCGTGACGCTGGAGGACCGGAGCGCTGACGGCCGAGCGCGACTGGTGCTCGTGGAGGCCGCCTACGACAGCCCCCTCGTGCAGGAGCTCGTGGCGGAGGTGCAGGCCGAGTACGTCCAGCGCTACGGAGGCCCCGACGAGACGCCCCTGAGCCCCGCTGAGTTCGCCCCGCCCGGTGGGGCCTTCCTCGTGGCGCTCCTGGACGGCGAGCCCGTGGGCACGGCCGGTCTGCGCGACCACGGAGACGGCGACGTCGAGCTCAAGCGGATGTACGTCCGCGCCGCCCACCGGCGGCGCGGCCACGCGAGGCGCCTGCTGGCCGCAGTCGAGGAGCGGGCCCTGGCGCTGGGGCACCGACGGCTGGTGCTGGAGACCGGCCAGATGCAGCCCGAGGCGGTGGCGCTGTACCGCAGCGCGGGCTACGGGCCGATCGCGCCGTACGGCCACTACGCCGACTCCCCGCACAGCATCCACCTGGCGAAGGTCCTGGCCACGGGCTGAGGCGCTCTGACCTGGGCGGACGCGGGTGACCGTCCGACCAGGGGATGACGCGGACGGTCGCTCTCCCCGACCCGGGTCGGTCGCGCGGGGGTCGGCGGGGCGGGCAGGGTCGTGTCCGTGGTCGACGTGCGCCTGGAGCCCGGCGGTGGGCCGCGGCCCGACGAGGTCGCGAGCCCGCTGCGTGTCAGCGTGCTCGAACGCGAGCCCGCCCTGCCAGGATGGGCTCAGGCCGACCCGGCGTGGTCGCCCCTGGTGCTCGGCTGGGCCGACCGGCGCGGTGAGCCCGTGGGTGACGCGCTGGTGCTGCGCCGCAGGGTGCCGGGCAGCCGGCGCTTCCTGGCGCTCCTGCCCGAGCCCCCGCGGCTCGGTGGGCTGGAGCGCGAGGCGTCCCTGTGGCGACCGCAGGCGGTCGCGCTGCTGCGCGCCCTGGGCGCGTTCGCGGTGCGGATCGGTCTCGGGGTGCCGTCGGACTCGCACGCCGTGCCGGAGCTCGCGAACGCTGACGAGCCGGCGAGGAACCTCCCAGCCCGCCTTCGTTGAAGATCCAGGATCTTCACAGCCCCCTCACGAGGATGTCCCTGTGAGCCTGACCGGGTCCCCGCTGCAGTACGGCAGCATCGCCATCGCGGCCGTGGCGTTCGTCGTCGTCATCGTCCTGTGGGGGCGGCTCGCGAAGGTGAACGTGGTCACGGTGGCCGTCCGGGCCGTCGCGCTGCTGGGCGTCAACGCGCTGGTGGTCTTCGCGATGCTCGTCTCGGCCAACGACTACTTCGCCTTCTACAGCGGCTGGGACGACCTGGCCGGCGCCAACGCCGACGCCGTGGTCGCCACCAAGGGCGCCGCCAGAGCCACGGAGACCAAGGCCCAGGAGAACGCCCTCCTGGCGGGCACCACCAAGCCGGCGGCTCCGCAGGGCACGCCGGTGGACGGCTACGACGGGCGGGTCCAGCGGCTCACCGTCACTGGCCCCTCGGGCACCACGGGCACCGTGCTGGTGGTGCTGCCGCGCGGCTACGACGACCCCTCGCAGGCCTCCACCACGTACCCCGTCCTCGTGGCCCTCCACGGCTCCCCGGGCAGCCCCAAGCAGTGGCTCACCGCGCTCGACGTCCGTCCCGCCGTCGACCTGGTCGTGAAGGCGAACCAGATGGCCGAGCCGATCGTGGTGCTACCCGACCTCGGCATCCCCGCCGGACGGGACACCGAGTGCCTCGACGGACCGCAGGGCCAGCCCCAGGTCGAGACCTGGCTCTCGGACGCGCTGCCCAAGGCGGTCGAGGCGAGCTACCGCGCACGGACCAGCCCCCAGGCGTGGGCCGCCATGGGCTTCTCCATGGGCGGCTGGTGCGCCGCCGAGCTGACCATGCTGCACCCCCAGCAGTACGGCGCCGGCATCGTCATGGGCGGGTACTTCCGGTACGAGCCGGGCAGCGGCTACGTGCCGTTCCCCAAGGGCAGCCAGGAGGCGCAGGCGCACGACCTCGTGGCGGTGGCCGCCAAGAAGCCGCCGGCGGTGTCCCTGTTCGTGGCCTCCAGCCAGGACGACCCCGAGAGCTGGCCCACCACCAAGGCGTTCCTGGCGGCGGCCAAGGCGCCGATGTCGGTGACGTCCCTCATCGCCAAGACCGGGGGCCACCGCAGCGACGTGTGGGCCGGGCAGATGCCCCAGGCCCTGGTCTGGCTGGGGAAGACCGCGCCGGGCTTCGCCCCCGCCGGGACGCCCGCCCAGTAGCGGTCAGCAGCGGACGGCGGCGGCCGCGGGACGACGGCGGCGCGTCTGCAGGCTCCTCAGAGCTGTGCGGCCGTGCTCGTGTCGCAGGCGGCGGGGTCGCCGGAGTCGTACCCCGTCGAGAACCACCGCTGCCGCTGCTCGGCGGTGCCGTGGGTGTACGTCTCAGGGTCGGTCCGCCCGGTAGCGGCCTCCTGGATCCGGTCGTCGCCGACCGACGCCGCCGCGGAGAGCGCGTCCGCCACGTCGGTCTGCGTCAGCGGCTCCAGCAGGGGCCGGCCGGTGTCCGGGTCGGGGGTGGTCGTCGCGTGGTGGGCCCACACCCCCGCGAAGCAGTCGGCCTGGAGCTCGCTGCGGACCGCGGCGGAGTCCGCGCCGGTCCGGTCCCCCTGGACGCCGGCGAGCAGGCCCTGCTGGTCCTGCACCGCGTGCCCGAACTCGTGCGCCACCACGTACTCCTGGGCCAGCGGCCCGCCGCTGGCCCCGAACCTGTCGGTCAGCTCCTGGAAGAACGCGGTGTCGAAGTACGCCGTGCCGTCGCCCGGGCAGTAGAACGGGCCCACGTCGCTGGTCGCCTCCCCGCACGCCGTGCTCACCGCCCCCGTGAAGAGGGTCAGCGCCGGCTCCCGGTACTCGCCGGGCAGCAGCTGCCCCCACACGGCGTCGAGCGACTCGGCGGTGGCGATGACGCGGCAGTCGACGTCCTCGTTGGCCGCCTGGCCGGTGGTGCAGTCGGGGAACGCCTGGCGCCCGTCGACGGCCTGCCCCTGCTGGCTGCCGCCCCCGGAGCCGACCTGCTGCCCGGACACCACGCCGGACAGGTCCAGGCCGAAGTAGGCGCCCACGAGGAGGATGAGCAGGCCACCGACGCCCCCGCCCACGGCGACACCGCGCCGCCCTCCGCCGCCGCGCGAGGCGCGGCCGGGGTCGATCCTGCCGCCGGGGTCGAACGTCACGCCCGGCAGCCTGGCCCTGAGCGGGCCAGGCCGCCAGCCGTCAGCGGGTGGTCAGCCGGCCAGCGCCGCCAGCACCGCCGTCTCCAAGACGTCCAGCGCGTCGTCCAGCAGCGCCGGCTCGATGGTCAGCGGCGGCAGGAAGCGCAGCACGTTGCCGTACGTGCCGCAGGTCAGCGTCACCACGCCGGCCGCGTGGCAGGCGGCGCTGATGGCGGCGGCCCCCGCAGCGTCGGGCTGGCGCGTGGCGCGCCGCGCCCCGTCGCCGTCGTCCTCGGTCTCGACCACCTCGATCGCCAGCATCGCGCCGCGGCCGCGCACGTCACCGATGCCCGGCCGCTGCGCCTGCAGCGAGCGCAGGCGCGGCAGCATGCGCTCCTCGATGCTGCGGGCCGCGCCCACGAGGTCGAGGTCGGCCATGGCGTCCAGCGCCCCGAGGGCCGCGGCGCACGCGACGGGGTTGCCGCCGTAGGTGCCCCCGAGCCCGCCGCTGTGCACGGCGTCCATGGCGTCGGCGCGCCCGACCACCCCGGCCAGCGGCAGGCCGCCGGCCACGCCCTTGGCGATGGTCACGAGGTCGGGGCGGACGCCCTCCGCCTCGCAGGCGAACACGTCACCGGTGCGCGCGAACCCCGTCTGCACCTCGTCGGCCACGAACAGCGCGCCGTTCGCGCGGCACCAGGCGGCCAGCGCGGGCAGGAAGCCCGGGGCCGGCGCCACGAAGCCGCCCTCGCCCTGGACGGGCTCGATGACCACGCAGGCGACCTGGTCCGCGCCCACCTGGGCCTCGATGACCGCGATCGCGCGGGCCGCCGCCTGCTCCCCGGTCATCCCCTCCGGGTCGCGGAAGGGGTAGCTCATGGGCGCGCGGTAGACCTCGCCCGCGAACGGTCCGAAGCCCTTCTTGTAGGGCATGGCCTTGGCGGTCATGGCCATCGTGAGGTTGGTGCGGCCGTGGTAGGCGTGGTCGAAGACGACGACCGCGTCGCGCCCGGTGGCGTGGCGGGCGATCTTCACCGCGTTCTCCACCGCCTCCGAGCCGGTGTTGAACAGGGCGGCCTTGGCGGGACCGTCGACCGGGGCCAGGCGCACCAGCGCCTCGCACACCGCCACGTACTCCTCGTACGGGGTGACCATGAAGCAGGTGTGGGTGAAGTCGGCCACCTGCGCCTGCACGCGCTCCACCACGCGAGGCTGGGCGTGGCCCACGTTGACCACGGCGATGCCGGCGCCCAGGTCGATGAGCTGGTTGCCGTCCGCGTCGAGCAGCACGGCCCCCTCGGCGCGCTCGACGAACACCGGCAGCGTCGACCCGACGCCCTTGCTCACAGCCGCGAGCCGCCGCTCCTGCAGCGCCTTCGAGCGCGGGCCGGGGACCTCGGTGACGAGCCGGCGGACCTGCTCGAGGGGCTCGCGGGACGCGGTGGCGCTGCTGGTGGCGGAGGCGCTGCCGGTGGAGGAGCGGGGGTCGGCCGTGGTGGTCATGGAGACGAGGTTAGGACCCGCGCGGCCGCTTGTGGAGCGCCCACAGCACCCAGCCGGAGCCGCCGACCAGGCCCAGGCTCACCGCGCGGTAGAGGACGTCGGCGGCGAGCGCCTCGCCGGGGGTCGCCCCCGCCGCGACCAGGCCGACCGTCAGGGCCGCGTCCACCACGCCCAGGCCCGCCGGGACCAGCGGGAAGGACGCGGCGGCCATGGCGGCCGTGTACGCCAGCAGCACGTGCTCCGGGCGCAGCCCGTCGAGACCCGCCGCCGTGCAGCACAGCCACAGCGCCGCGGCGTCGAGCACCCAGTTGGCCAGCGCCCCCGCACCCGCCCACACCCACGTGCTGGGGCGGACCCGCACGGCCGCGAGGCCGTGCGCGCCCGCGTGCACCCGGTGCAGCGCGGCGCCCGTGCGGGGACGGCGGCCCGACAGCCGGGTGAGCGCGGCGGTGGTGACGTCGTGCGCCGTCGAGGCCCAGGCGCGGTGCGCGCCCAGCATCCGCGCCGCCACCACGACGACGACGAAGACCCCGGCCGCCGCCAGCAGGTGCCCCAGGTCTCCGCGCGCGCCGGTCCAGACGCCGCCCACCGCGCCGAGCAGGGCCAGCGCCGCCGACGAGAGCACGCCGCTGACCGCGATCACCCAGGTGGTGGTGGGCCGGGACGCGCCCAGGGCGGTCATCCGCGCGAAGTTGTGCGCGGTGGAGAAGACCGGGCCGCCCGGCAGGGAGATGCTCAGCGAGTGCGCCTCGAAGGCCAGCGCCGTGGTGGCCCGGCGCCGGGCCGCGCTCCGCGGGACCCCCGCGCCCAGCAGCAGCCGGCGCTGCATGACGGCGTACGCCACCATCGAGGCGAGGTCGACCAGCGCCGCCAGACCCAGCGTCCACCAGACGGGGTCGCTGACGGCGCGCAGCGCCCGCAGCACGTCGCGGCGCCCGGCGACCAGCTCCACCGCCACCACGCCGAGCAGCAGCACCACCACGGCCCAGCGCGTGAGGCGCCACCACGACGCCGCCGGACGCGCGGCGCCGCCGGTCGCACCGGTCGCGTCGGTCGCGTCGAGGTCGGGCACCGTGCTGCTCATCACCCCCATCATCGGCGCGCGAGGATGGAGGCGTGAGCAGCACGCGCGACGTCGTCCTCCTCGGGTCCACCGGGTCGATCGGCACGCAGGCCGAGGACGTCGTCGCCAGCGCCCCCGGGCGCTTCCGCGTGGTGGCCGTGGCCGCCGGCGGGTCCGACCCCGCGCGCCTGCGCCAGCTGGCCGAGCAGGCGGTGCGCCTCGAGGTGCAGGCCGTCGGCGTGGCCGACCCCGCCGCCGAGCCCGCGCTGCGCGAGCACCTGGCCTCCGCGGCCCGCGGGGCGGGCCGCACCGGGTGGGCCCCCGAGGTGCTCGCCGGGCCCGAGGCCGCGGTCGAGCTGGCCGGCCGGCGCTGCGACGTCGTCCTCAACGGCATGACGGGGTCGGTGGGCCTGCGGCCCACCCTGGCGGCGCTGGCGGCGGGCACCACCCTGGCGCTGGCCAACAAGGAGTCTCTGGTGGTGGGCGGGCCCCTGGTCAAGGCCCTCGCCGCTCCCGGGCAGGTGGTCCCGGTCGACTCCGAGCACTCCGCCATCGCCCAGTGCCTGCGCGGCGGCACGGCCGCGGAGGTGCGCCGGCTGGTGCTCACCGCGTCCGGCGGCCCCTTCCGCGGGCGCTCGCGCGCCTCGCTGGCCGAGGTGACCCCCGAGCAGGCGCTGGCCCACCCGACGTGGGCGATGGGCCCGGTGGTCACCACCAACTCCGCGACCATGGTCAACAAGGCCCTCGAGGTGGTGGAGGCGCACCTGCTCTTCGACCTCCCGCTGGAGCGCATCGACGTCGTCGTCCACCCGCAGTCGGTGGTGCACTCCATGGTGGAGTTCACCGACGGCTCGACCCTCGCCCAGTGCTCACCCCCGGACATGCGCCTGCCGATATCCCTGGGCATGGGGTGGCCGGACCGGGTGGAGCGCGCCGGCTACGGCGTCGACTGGACGCAGGCGACCGCGTGGACGTTCGAGCCGCTCGACGAGGAGGCCTTCCCCGCGGTGGCCCTGGCGCGCTCGGCGGCGACCACGGGCGGCACGGCGCCGGCGGTCTTCAACGCCGCCAACGAGGAGTGCGTCGCGGCGTTCCTCGCACGCCGGCTGCCGTTCCTGGGCATCGTGGACACCGTCGCCCGCGTGGTCGAGGAGCACCGCGGGCACAGCGCGCTCCCAGGCGAGGGGCTGACGGTGGACGACGTGCTGGCGGCAGAGGGCTGGGCGCGCACGCGCGCCCGCGAGCTGGTGGGGGTCTGAGCGGTGGGTGAGGTCGTGGCGTGGGTCGTCGGGGTCGGGGTGTTCGTGCTCGGCCTGGGGATCTCCATCGCCCTGCACGAGGTGGGGCACCTGCTGCCCGCCAAGCGCTTCGGCGTGAAGGTGACGCAGTACATGGTCGGCTTCGGGCCGACCCTCTGGTCGCGCCGGCGGGGTGAGACCGAGTACGGGGTGAAGGCGATCCCGCTCGGGGGCTACGTGCGGATGGTCGGCATGTACGCGCCGCTCACCGCCGTGGTGGAGGAGCGCGTCGACGACGAGGCGCGCGCCCTCGAGGGTGACGCCGCCGCCGCCGGACGGGTGCGCCGGCAGCGGCGCCAGGGCCCGTTCGCGCAGATGGCGGCCGACGCGCGCGCCCAGGCCGCCGAGGAGGTCGTGCCGGGGGAGGAGCACCGCTCCTTCCACCGCCTGCCCGTGGGTCGGCGGATCGTGGTGATGCTCGGCGGTCCGGTGGTCAACCTCGTCATCGCCACCGTGCTGCTCGGTGGATACGTCACCACCACCGGCCTGCCGCAGACCACGCCCGTGGTCAGCTCGGTCTCGCAGTGCGTGCTGCCCGCCGGGAGCGCACAGACGGCGTGCACCGCCTCGGACCCCGCCAGCCCCGCCGCGCGGGCCGGGCTGCAGCAGGGCGACCGCATCGTCTCGGTGGACGGCGTGGCCGCGGACGGCGACTGGACGCGCGTGCAGCAGACCATCCGGGCCTCGGCCGACAAGACCGTGCCGATCGTGGTGGAGCGCGGTGGGCAGCGGCTCACCCTGCAGGCGCCGATCATCCCCAACCAGGTGGCGCGGGTGTCTTCCTCCGGTGCCGTACAGACCGCGCCGGACGGCACCGTGCTCACCGACCGCGTCGGGTTCCTGGGCGTCACGCCCAGCACCGAGGTGGTGCCGCAGCCCGTCACCGCCGTGCCCGGCTTCATGGCCGAGCAGACCTGGAACGTCGCCAAGATCGTGCTGACGCTGCCGCAGCGCATGGTCGGGGTGGCGCAGGCCGCGTTCGGCGACGGTCCGCGCGACCCGAACGGGCCGATCGGCATCGTGGGCGTGGGGCGCCTGTCGGGGGAGATCGCGAGCAGCGACCTGTTCCACTCGACCGGGCAGCGGGTGGCGGCGATCGTCTCGGTGCTCGGCTCGCTGAACCTCGCGCTGTTCGTCTTCAACCTCGTGCCGCTGCTGCCGCTGGACGGCGGCCACGTGGCCGGGGCGCTGTGGGAGGGCGCCCGCCGCAAGGTGGCCTCCTGGCGGGGCCGGCCCGACCCGGGGCCCTTCGACCTCGCCAAGCTGCTGCCCGTCACCTACGCCGTCACCCTGGTGATCATCGCGATGTCCGGGCTGCTGCTCTACGCCGACGTGGTGCGCCCCATCACCCTGGGGTGACGCGCGCGGGCGGCGGGGGATACTGGTCGCATGGCATCGGTCCCGGTCAGCCTCGGCATGCCGAGCGTCAAGGAGGCGCCGCCCGTCCTGGCGCCCCGTCGTCCCACCCGGCAGATCAGGGTCGGCTCGGTCGGGGTCGGCAGCGAGTCGCCGGTGAGCGTCCAGTCCATGACGACGACGCCGACCACGGACATCAACGCCACGCTGCAGCAGATCGCCGAGCTGACGGCGTCCGGGTGCGACATCGTCCGCGTCGCGTGCCCCAGCCAGGACGACGCCGACGTCCTGCACATCATCGCCAAGAAGTCGCAGATCCCGGTGATCGCCGACATCCACTTCCAGCCCAAGTACGTCTTCACCGCCATCGAGGCCGGCTGCGCCGCGGTGCGCGTGAACCCCGGCAACATCCGCAAGTTCGACGACCAGGTCAAGGAGATCGCCCGCGCGGCGAAGGACCACGGCACGTCCATCCGGATCGGCGTCAACGCCGGGTCGCTCGACAAGCGGATCATGGACAAGCACGGCAAGGCCACCCCGGAGGCCCTCGTGGAGTCCGCGGTGTGGGAGGCGTCTCTCTTCGAGGAGCACGACTTCCACGACTTCAAGATCTCGGTGAAGCACAACGACCCCGTGGTCATGGTGCGCGCCTACGAGCTGCTCGCGGAGAAGGGCGACTGGCCGCTGCACCTCGGCGTCACCGAGGCCGGCCCCGCCTTCCAGGGCACCATCAAGTCCGCCACCGCGTTCGGCGCGCTGCTGTCCCAGGGCATCGGAGACACCATCCGCGTGTCCCTGTCGGCGCCGCCGGTGGAGGAGGTCAAGGTCGGCATCCAGATCCTGCAGTCGCTCAACCTGCGCGAGCGCAAGCTGGAGATCGTCTCCTGCCCCTCCTGCGGACGCGCCCAGGTGGACGTCTACACCCTGGCCGACGAGGTCACCGCCGGCCTGGAGGGCATGAGCGTGCCGCTGCGCGTGGCCGTCATGGGCTGCGTCGTCAACGGCCCCGGCGAGGCCCGCGAGGCCGACCTCGGCGTCGCCTCCGGCAACGGCAAGGGGCAGATCTTCGTGAAGGGGCAGGTCATCAAGACCGTCCCCGAGCACGACATCGTCGCCACGCTCATCGAGGAGGCCAACCGCCTGGCCGCCGAGATGGGCGAGGTCGAGGGCGCCGCGCCGTCCGTCTCGGTCGGCTGAGGCGGGCGCACAGCCGCCGATCGGGAACCTCCCCGGTCGCGGCCAGCCCGCCGACCGGCAGGATGCCGCTGTGTTCCGCAGCCCGCTGCGCGTCCTCGACGACGCCGACCGCGCCGACGTCCTCGCGCTGTGCGCGCAGGACCCGGTGGCGAGCATCTTCGTCACCAGCCGCGTGGCCGCCGTCGGGGCGGCTCCCGCACGCCTCGGCGGCCAGCTGTGGGGGTGGGGCGGGCCGGGTCGCCTGACCGGCATCTGCTGGGACGGCGCCAACCTCGTGCCCGTGCTCAGCACCGCGCTGGCGCCCGCCGAGCAGGCCCTCGCCCTGGACGCCTTCGCCGCCCGCGCCCGCCGCGTGGGACGGCGCTGCTCCTCGCTGGTCGGGTCCGCGCCCGCCGTCCTGGGCCTGTGGGACAGGCTCCAGGGCAGCTGGGGACCCGCCCGTGACGTACGGCCCGACCAGCCCCTCATGGCCGTGCGCACACCGCCGCTGGTGGCGCCCGACACCGCCGTCCGCCGCGCCACGGCCGACGACCTCGACGTCCTCGTGCCCGCCTGCATCGCCATGTTCACCGAGGAGGTCGGGTACTCGCCGACCGCCGGGGACGGCGGCGCCACCTACCGCCGGCGCGTCGAGGAGCTCGTGGCGGCCGGCAGGTCCTACGTGCGGATCGAGGGCGAGGGCAGCGCGCGGGAGGTGGTCTTCAAGGCCGAGCTCGGCGCGGTGGCCCCCGGGGTCGCCCAGGTGCAGGGCGTGTGGGTGCACCCGGAGCGCCGCGGCCACGGCATCGCCGAGCCGGGCATGGCCGCCGTCGTCCTGTCCACCCAGGCCGCCGGCTACCCCGTGGTCAGCCTGTACGTGAACGACTACAACACCCGCGCCGTGCGCGCCTACGAGGCCGTGGGCTTCGAGCGGGTGGGCACCTTCGCCACCGTGCTCTTCTGACGCCCTTCTGACGCGCGGGCGCCGCGGCAGCGCCGCCACCCACTAGCGTCAGCGGGCCGCGCAGCACGGGCGGCGACCACAGCACGGGTGAGGGTGAGGGTTCGTGGCGCGCACGAGCGGGTTCTGGCAGCTGCACGGTGACGGGCGGACCATCGAGCAGGGGGCCGTGGTGGCCCCGGAGGAGCGCCTCAGCTGGCCGCGCACGGTGGGCATCGGGATGCAGCACGTGGTGGCGATGTTCGGCGCCACCTTCCTCGTGCCGCTCATCACCGGCTTCCCGCCGTCGACCACGCTGTTCTTCTCGGCCGTGGGCACGGCCCTGTTCCTGCTGCTGACGCGCGGGCGCCTGCCCAGCTACCTGGGCTCCAGCTTCGCGTTCCTCGCTCCGATCGCGGCGGCCAAGACGGCGGGCGGCCTGTCGGCGGCGCTCGGCGGCGTCGTCGTCACCGGGGTGCTGCTGGCCCTGGTCGGGCTGCTGGTGCAGCGCGCCGGCGCCGCGTGGATCGAGCGGCTGCTGCCGCCGGCCGTCACCGGGACGATCGTGGCGCTCATCGGCCTCAACCTGGCCCCCGCGGCCTGGAACAACGTCAAGGGGGCGCCGGTCACCGCCGTCGTGACGATCGCCGCGATCGTGCTGGCGTCGGTGCTGCTGCGCGGGCTGCTGGGGCGGCTCTCGATCCTGCTGGGCGTGCTGGTCGGCTACCTCGTGGCCGTGGTCCGCGGGGAGGTGGTCTTCGACCAGGTGAGGGCCGCGGCCTGGGTGGGGCTGCCGGCGTTCTCCACGCCCACCTTCGACCTCGCGGTGATCGTCGTCTTCGTGCCGGTGGTGCTCGTGCTCGTGGCGGAGAACGTCGGGCACGTCCGCTCCGTGGCCGCGCTGACCGGGCGCGACCTCGACCCGCTCACCGGCCGGGCGCTCCTGGCCGACGGCCTGGCCACCACGCTCGCGGGCCTCGGCGGCGGGTCGGGCACCACCACCTACGCGGAGAACATCGGCGTCATGGCCGCCAGCCGCGTCTACTCCACCGCGGCCTACGCCGTGGCCGCCGGCGCCGCGCTGGTGCTCAGCCTCTGCCCGAAGTTCGGGGCGGTCATCGCCACCGTCCCCGCCGGCGTGCTCGGCGGTGCCGGCACCGTGCTGTACGGGCTCATCGGCGTGCTCGGGGCGCGGATCTGGGTGCAGGCGCGGGTGGACTTCTCCCGCCCCGCCGTCCTCACCAGCGCCGGGGTGGCGCTCATCATCGGGATCGCTGACTACACGCTCACCGTGGGCGGCTTGACGCTCACGGGCATCGCGCTCGGCACCCTCGCCGCCGTCGGGCTCTACCACCTCATGACGGCCCTCGGCCGCTGGCGCGGCACCGACCCCGGCGACGGCCCCCGCTCCGAGCCGGCCAGCCCCGCCTACCGCGTCTGAGCCTCCCGACCGACCTGCGGCCCCTGTGACGCCGGACAGGCAGAAGTCCTCGTCAGCTGCTCCGCAGGGTGCTCCAGGGGAGTTCTGCCTGTCCGGCGTCACCTGTGGACAAGATCCACATCTACGCCGTCGGTTCGCCACGGTGATCGGGTGGACGTCAACGAGGTGTGCAGGGCCCTGTGGAGGAACGGCGGCGTGGCGGTGCGCCGAGAGCTCGCCTGCGACTGGCGCGCCCTGGAACGCGCTCTGCTGAGCGGCCGGGTGCTGCGCCTGGCGCGCGGTGTCTACGGGCTGTCCAGCGGAGCCGCCCCGCTCGCGGCGGCGGCCAGCGTCAGCGGTGTGGCCTCGCACCTGAGCGCGGCACAGCTGTGGATGCTGGACGTGGTCGCGCCGCCGGCGCTGCCGCACGTGACCGTCCCGCGCCACCGCAGGCTCGTCAGCGACCAGGTGGTGCGCCACTGGGCGGACCTACCGCCCGGTGACGTGGACGGTCGCGTCACCACACCGCTGCGGACGGTGGTCGACTGCGCCCGCACGCTGCCCTTCCCCGAAGCTCTCGCTGTGGGCGACTCCGCCCTGCGGCGCGGGCTCGTGACCCGCTCCGAGCTGCTCGCACGTGCGGACGCCACCCGCGGCGCCGGGAGGGCGGCGGTGCGGCGCGTCGCTGAGCACGCGTCGGGTCGGCCTGCCAACCCGTTCGAGTCGGCGCTGCGAGGCATCGCGCTGGGCGCCGGACTGACGGGCCTGCTGCCGCAGGTCTGGCTGGACGGCGACTCCGGCAGCATCCGTCCCGACCTCATCGACCCGGCGCTGCGGCTCGTCGTCGAGGCGGACAGCTTCGAGTGGCACGGCAGGCGCTCCGCCCTGGCTGCGGACTGCCACCGCTACGACGAGCTGGTCGCCGACGGGTGGACGGTCCTGCGGTACGCGTGGGAGCAGGTGATGTTCGACCGGGAGTGGGTCGCCAGCACCCTGCAGCGGACCGCACGCAGGTGCGCTGTGACGGCCGACATGCAGAAGTCCCTCAGCGTCGCCGCGTGAGGGGCTCGCAGGGACTTCTGCCCGTCCGGCGTCACGCGGGCGCGGGCCGGCGGGACGCGCGGGGCGGGGTGAGGGGGCGGCACTAAGGTCGGGGCGTGCTGTTGAGGACCTCCACGCTGCTCCTGCGCACCCTGCGCGAGGACCCGGCCGACGCCGAGCTGGCCAGCCACAAGCTGCTCGTGCGCGCCGGGTACATCCGCCGCGCCGCCCCGGGCGGCTTCTCGTGGCTGCCGCTGGGCCTGCGGGTGCTGCGCAAGGTCGAGCGGATCGTCCGCGAGGAGATGGACGCCATCGGCGCCCAGGAGGTGCACTTCCCCGCGCTGCTGCCGAAGGAGCCGTACGAGGCGACCGGCCGGTGGACGGAGTACGGTCCCAACCTCTTCCGCCTGCAGGACCGCCGCGGCGCCGACTTCCTCCTCGCGCCCACCCACGAGGAGATGTTCACGCTGCTCGTGAAGGACCAGTGCTCGTCCTACAAGGACCTGCCGCTGAGCCTGTACCAGGTGCAGACGAAGTACCGCGACGAGGCGCGGCCCCGCGCGGGCCTGCTGCGCGGCCGCGAGTTCGTCATGAAGGACAGCTACTCCTTCGACGTCGACGACGCCGGGCTGGAGAAGGCCTACCAGCGCCACCGCGAGGCCTACGTCCGCATCTTCGACAGGCTCGGGCTGGAGTACGTCATCGTCTCCGCGGTCTCCGGCGCCATGGGCGGCTCGGCCAGCGAGGAGTTCCTCCACCCCAGCCCCCAGGGCGAGGACACCTACGTCCGCTCCGCCGGCGGGTACGCCGCCAACGTCGAGGCGGTCACCACGGTCGCGCCCGAGCCGGTGGCCTGGGACGACGCCCCGCCCGCCGTGGTCCGCGACACCCCGGACACCCCGACCATCGACACGCTGGTGGCGGTCTCCAACCAGCTGCACCCGCGCGAGGACCGCGCCTGGGAGGCCGCGGACACCCTCAAGAACGTCATCGTGCTGCTGCGCCACCCCGACGGCTCCACGGAGCCGCTCGCGATCGGCGTGCCCGGAGACCGCGAGGTGGACCCCAAGCGCCTCGAGGCCGCCGTGTCGCCCGCCACCGTCGAGCCGTTCGACGAGGCGCAGTTCGCCCAGCACCCCGAGCTGGTCAAGGGCTACATCGGCCCCGGCGGCCTGGGCCTGCGCCTCACCGGCGAGACCGACGAGCACGGCCAGCCCGTCACCACCGGGATCCGCTACCTGCTCGACCCGCGCATCGCCCCCGGCACCGCGTGGGTCACGGGCGCCGACCAGCCCGGCCGGCACGTCTTCGGGCTCGTGGCCGGCCGGGACTTCACCGGCGACGGCACCATCGACGCCGCCGAGGTCCGCGACGGCGACCCCGCCCCCGACGGCTCCGGCCCGCTGGAGACCGCCCGCGGCATGGAGATGGGGCACATCTTCCAGCTCGGCCGCAAGTACGCGCAGGCCCTGGGCCTGCAGGTGCTCGACGAGAACGGCAAGCTCGTCACGGTCACCATGGGCTCCTACGGCGTGGGCGTCTCCCGCGCCGTCGCCGCCATCGCCGAGGCCGGCCACGACGAGCTGGGCCTGGTCTGGCCGCGCTCGGTGGCCCCCGTCGACGTGCACGTGGTCGTCGCGGGCAAGGACGCCGCGGTCGTCGAGGGCGGCGAGCGCCTCGCCGCCGAGCTGGTGGCCGCCGGCCTCGACGTCCTCCTGGACGACCGCCCCCGCGTCAGCCCCGGCGTGAAGTTCAAGGACGCCGAGCTGGTGGGCGTGCCCACGATCGTCACGGTGGGCAAGCGCCTCGCCGACGGCGTCGTCGAGGTCCGCGACCGCGCCTCCGGCGAGCGCACGGACGTGCCCGTCGAGGGCGCCGCGCAGCACCTCGTCGCGCTCGTGCGCGGCTGACGCCCTGCTCGGGCTCGAGGGGCTGACCCCCGAGGTCTTCGCCCTGCTCCTGCTCGCCGCGCTGGCGGCCGGGTGGGTCGACGCGGTGGTCGGCGGCGGCGGTCTCGTCCAGCTGCCGGCGCTGCTGCTCGTCCCCGGGATCAGCCCGGTCCAGGCCCTGGCCACCAACAAGCTGGCGGGGTTCGCGGGGACGACGACGAGCGCCGTCACGTACGCCCGCCGCGTGCGCGTGGACCTGCGCACCGCGGTGCCCATGGCGCTGGCCGCCGGCCTGGCCGCGGCCGGGGGAGCGGCCCTGGCGCACTGGGTGCCCGCCGGCGCGCTGCGCCCGGTGGTGCTCGTGGCGCTGGTGGCCGTGGCCGCGTGGACCCTGCTGCGCCCACCCCCGGCGGAGGCGGCGGCGCTGCGCTTCGACGGGCGCCGACACGCCGCGGCCGCCGCGGCGCTGGGCGGGCTCGTCGGCCTCTACGACGGCGCGCTCGGGCCGGGCACCGGCTCGTTCCTCGTGGCCGGGCTCGTCGGCCTCGGGTACGCCTTCCTGCCCGCCAGCGCCGTCGCGAAGGTGGTCAACGCCGCCACCAACCTCGGGGCGCTGGTGGTGTTCACCCTCGCCGGGTCCGTGGTGTGGGGGCTGGGCCTGTCCATGGCCGTCGCCAACGTGCTGGGCGGATACCTCGGGGCCCGCACCGCCGTGGCCCGCGGCAGCGGCTTCGTGCGGGTGGTCTTCCTCGTGGTGGTCGGCGCGCTGGTGCTGCGCCTGGGCTGGCAGGTGCTGGCCCCCCTGCTCGGCTGACGGCGCGACCCCGGACCGCCCTCAGCGGCCGGACAGCCCGGGCAGCGCCACCAGCCCCGGCGCAGACGCGGCGCTGCGCCACTCCTGCCAGCGGAGCGCGGCCAGCCGCAGCTGGGCGGCGGCGGGGGCACGCCGCTCCCGGTCGGACGCGGCCACCACGTCCGCCCAGGCCGCCGCGGAGGCACCTTCCAGCCGCTGCGCCAGGTCGAGCGCGGCCGCCGCACCGGTGACGGGAGACGGCAGCGCCCACGCCGGGGCAGGAGGCGGCGGGGCGGCGCCCTGGGCGAGCAGGTCGTCGCGCAGCAGCTCCACGAGGTCCGTGTGGGAGGCCAGGTCGCGGACGGCGGTGTCGCGCTGTGCGCCGGCGAGCCGGGCGGCCACCACCCCGTAGCCGTACTCGGCGGCCTCCTCCACGCCGAGGGCCGCCACCAGCGCCGCCTGCTCGCCCGAGGCCGCCGCGGCGGTGGGGCTGGCCGAGGCGCGGGTGCCCGGGCCGGCCGACGAGGCGAGCGGGGACGCCGACGCCGCAGCAGACGCCGCAGCAGACGACGGAGACGAGGACGGGGACGACGACGGCGCGGGGCTCCCACCGGGCGCGGCCTGCTGCCCCAGCGACGCGCGCGTCCAGGCGGCCCCCGCGTCGAGCCCCGCGGCCAGGCAGGCGAGCATCCGCGCCGTCCCGCCGGCCACCGCGGCGAGGTCCGCGGAGGCCGTCTCGGCGGCGTCCTCCAGCAGCCCCGCCACCTGCTGGGCTGAGGGCTGGGCTGAGGGCTGGGCTGACGGGGGAGCGGTGCCGGTGCTGGTCGCAGCGCTCGCGGACGGGCTGCTCGTCGTCGTCGTGGTCCTGGCCGTGCTGGTGCTGGTGCTCGTGGGAGCGGTGGTGGGGGCGGTGGCCCCCAGCGCCACCAGCTGCTCGTCGAGCGCCGCGCGCAGGGGGCCGGCCAGGGACGCGTCCAGACCGCCCAGCTGCGCCAGCACGGCGCCGACGGCGCCCACCGCGGCGCGCCGGGCGAGCTCGTCGGGGTCCGGGGGGCCGGGCGTGGGCGACGGGTCACCGCCCAGCGGCTGGAGGCGGAGCCGGCCCCACGGGGTCGCGCAGCCCGCCAGCCCCGCCGCGGCGGACGCGGACAGGGCCGCCAGCACGGCGCGCCGCGTGGGGGAGGTCGGCACGCCTCGTGATCCTGCCACCGGCGGCCGGCGCTCGCGGCGCTCTGGGCATCCCCGCGCGGCGACTAGGGTTCTCGGGTCGCCGCCGTGCCCGGGCCCCGCCCGGGGCGGACCGTGCGATCGCTGCTCAGCCCTCGAGATCCCAGGAGTCCCGGTGCCAGCCCCCCAGGCCGCGCACGACCGCGTGGTCGCCGCCGTCCAGCCCGCCGTCACCGGCAGCGGCCTCGTGCTGGAGGAGGTCGAGCTCGCCCGCGCCGGTGCCCGCACCGTGGTCCGCGTGGTGGTCGACCTCCCCGACGACGCCGTGGGCGCCGTCTCCTCCGACGCCCTGGCCGCCGTCTCGCGCGCGGTGAGCGCCGCCATGGACGCCGTGGACGGCGTCCTCGGGGACCGTCCGTACGTGCTCGAGGTGGGCTCGCCGGGCGTGTCGCGGCCGCTGACCGAGCGCCGGCACTGGTCCCGCGCGCGCACCCGTCTCGTGGCGGTGCCGGTGGCGGGCGTCGCCACCACGGGCCGCGTCGTCGCCGTCGACGACGACGGCGTCGTGCTCGACGTGGACGGCGAGCAGCGGCGCGCCGCCTGGGAGGACCTGGGCACCGGGCGCGTGCAGGTGGAGTTCGGGCGGCCGACCGCCGCCGACGAGGCCGACGACGAGCTGGCCGCAGACGACGAGCTGGACGAGGACGAGGACTGACGTGGACATCGACATGGCGGCGCTGCGCGCCGTGGAGCGCGAGCGCGAGATCCCCCTCGACGTGCTGGTGACGGCCATCGAGCAGGCGCTGCTCGTGGCCTACCACCGCACCGAGGGCTCGCAGCCCCGGGCGCGGGTGGAGCTGGACCGCAAGACCGGGCACGTGGTGGTCCTGGCGGCCGAGATGGACGAGGCCGGCCAGGTGCTGCGCGAGTTCGACGACACCCCCAAGGGCTTCGGCCGGGTGGCCGCGGGCACCGCGCGCCAGGTGATCCTGCAGCGACTGCGCGCCGCCGAGGACGAGCAGGTGCTCGGCGCCTTCGCCGGCCGCGAGGGCGACGTCATCAGCGGCATCGTCCAGCAGGGCCACGACCCGCGCCTGGTGCACCTGGAGGTCGGTGGCGTCGAGGCCGTCATGCCGCCGAGCGAGCAGGTGCCGGGGGAGTCCTACCCGCACGGGCAGCGCCTGCGCGCCTTCGTGGTCTCGGTGCGCCGCACCCCCAAGGGCCCCTCGATCACCGTCTCGCGCACCCACCCCGACCTCGTCCGCGCGCTCTTCGCGCTGGAGGTGCCCGAGGTGGCCGACGGCACGGTGGAGATCATGGCGCTGGCCCGCGAGGCCGGTCACCGCACCAAGGTGGCGGTGCGCGCCACCCGGTCGGGCGTCAACCCCAAGGGCGCCTGCATCGGGCCGATGGGCGCCCGCGTGCGCGCCGTCATGACCGAGCTGCACGGCGAGAAGATCGACATCGTGGACTGGGACGACGACCCGGCGCGCTTCGTGGGCAACGCGCTCTCGCCCTCTCGCGTGGTGTCGGTGGAGGTCGTGGACGCCGCGGCCCGCGCCGCGCGCGTCGTCGTCCCCGACTTCCAGCTGTCGCTGGCGATCGGCAAGGAGGGGCAGAACGCCCGCCTCGCCGCCCGGCTGACCGGGTGGCGCATCGACATCCGGTCGGACGCCGAGGGCGACCAGGGCGGGAACCGGGCGGAAGCCTCCGGCCGCCGAGAGCGTTAGACTGTGCGAGCCGGCCTCTCCGCCGTGCAGCCGACCACCCCGCCCGCAGCCCCTCGTGAGCCGCAGCGGACGTGCGTGGGCTGCCGCCAGCGGGGTGACCGGTCGCGGTTGCTGCGCGTCGTCGCGGACCGGAGCGGGGGCCCATCGGTCCTCCTCCCCGATCCCGGTGCCCGGCTGCCGGGGCGGGGAGCCTGGGTGCACCTCGCGCTGGCCTGCCTGGACCTCGCGGAGCGCCGGCGCGCGTTCCCCCGGGCCCTGCGCCTGCCGGGACCGCTCGACGCCGGCGCCGTCCGGGAGCACCTGCAGCAGCGCGGTGGGTCACCAGCACCAGAGCACCACTAGTCCAGCCGTCCGACGAGAACCGAGAGCGGGTCATCACCTGATGGGCACCCGATGAGCCTCCAGCGATGAACACCCCCCCGTACTGACCACGGTCCGAGCCTCTCCGGCCCGGACCGGATGAGGAGAGATGTGGCAAAGGTCCGCGTGTACGAGCTCGCCAAGGAGTTCGGAGTAGAGAGCAAGGCGCTCATGTCCAAGCTCCAGGACATGGGCGAGTTCGTGAAGTCCCCCAGCTCGACCATCGAGCCGCCGGTCGTGCGCAAGCTGAAGTCGGAGTACGCCGCTGCCAACGGTGGTGGCTCCGGGTCCGCCGCGCCGTCGGCCCCCGCGCGCCAGGCCCCGACGCCCGGCGCCGTGCGCCCGGGCCCGCGCGTCGCCGCGCCCGCCCCGTCCGCGCCCTCGGCGCCCAGCGCTCCCGCTGCCGCCGCTCCGTCGGCGCCCGCCGCGCCGGCCCCCAGCGCTCCCGCTGCGGCGCAGCC
>NZ_JACNME010000019.1 GCF_014270065.1 Quadrisphaera sp. RL12-1S
AGCCGGCGCGCGCCGGCCGCACGGCGGTGGGAGCCGCCGCCTGCGGCGCGGCGGCCGGTGCTTGCCGCGCCGTCGTGGCGGCCGCCGACGCCGGCGGAGAGGCCGGCGGACGGGCCGTCGTGCCCCGCTGCGCCGAGCCCGCCGCTGCGGGCCGGGGACCGTTGCCGAGGGTCCCGGCGCCGCCGACCACCGACGTCGGCCGGGCGGTGCCGCCCGACGGTCGCTGGCCGGCGGGACGCGCGGACCCGGACGTCGTGCCCCCGCCAGGGGCGGACGGCGTCCCCGCGGACGCTCCGGCGGACGCAGACCGTCCAGCGCCGCCCGAGGGGTCTCGGGCGTCAGTCTTCTCGGACGGGCTCACGCCCCACCTCCGGGCTCAGGCTCAGGCTGCGCCGACGGTACGGCATCCGGACCGTCGTCGCCGGGCGCCGCACCGGGAGCCTCGTCCTGGACCTGGGCCTCGTCGGCGATCTCGTCCTCCGCCGCCCGCTCGGCGTTCCGGGCCACCAGGAGGATCTGGTCGCGCGCGTCCACCTTGGCGAAGCTGACGCCCATGGTGTCGCGGCCGGTCGCCCGCACCTCAGCGGCGCGGCTGCGGACCACCTTGCCGCTGGCCATCACCACGAGCACCTCGTCCTCGTCACCGACGAGCAGCACGCCGGCGAGGTCACCGCCCCGCTCGGAGGGCTTGGCCACGCGGACGCCGTAGCCGCCGCGCCCCTGGACGCGGTACTGGTCGACGGCGGTCCGCTTGGCCATCCCCGAGGCGAAGACCACGAAGACGTCGGCGGTGGTGTCGTCGCGGACGGCGTCCATGGCCAGCAGCTCGTCGCCGTCCCGGAAGCGCATGCCCGTGACGCCCGACGTGGCGCGGCCCATCGGGCGCAGCGCCTCGTCGGAGGCGGTGAAGCGCACCGACTGGCCCTGGCGCGAGACCAGGAGCAGGTCGTCCTCGTCGCCGACGAGCCGTGCCGAGACCAGCTCGTCACCGTCGCGGAGGTTGATGGCCACGACCCCGCCCGAGCGGGGGGAGTCGTACTCGACCAGCCGGGTCTTCTTCACCAGGCCGCTGCGCGTCGCCAGCACGAGGAACGGCGCCTGGGCGTAGTCGCGCAGGTCCAGCACCTGGGCGATGGTCTCGCCGGGCTGGAAGGCCAGCAGGTTGGCCACGTGCTGGCCGCGAGCGTCACGGCCGCCCTCGGGCAGCTCGTGGGCCTTGGCCCGGTACACCCGGCCGAAGTTGGTGAAGAACAGCAGCCAGTGGTGCGTGGTGGTGGTGAAGAAGGAGCTCACCAGGTCGTCCGCGCGCAGCGCGGCACCCCGCACGCCCTTGCCCCCGCGGCGCTGGGCCCGGTAGGCGTCCACCCGGGTGCGCTTGGCGTACCCGCCGGCCGTGATCGTGACGACCACGTCCTCCTCGGGGATGAGGTCCTCCACGCTCATGTCGCCCTCGAAGGGCACGATGCGCGTGCGGCGGTCATCGCCGTACTTGGCGACGATCTCGCCGAGCTCCTCGCCGACGATGGTCCGCTGGCGGGCAGGCCGGGCGAGGATGTCCTCGAAGTCGGCGATCTGCGCGACGAGGGCGTCGTGCTCGTCGATGATCCGCTGCCGCTCCAGGGCGGCCAGGCGGCGCAGCTGCATCTCGAGGATGGCGTTGGCCTGGACCTCGTCGATGTCGAGCAGCGACATCAGGCCCGTGCGCGCGTCCTCGGTGGTGGCCGAGGCGCGGATGAGGGCGATGACGGCGTCGAGCGCGTCGAGGGCCTTGAGCTGGCCGATGAGGATGTGCGCCCGCTGCTGCGCCCGCCGCAGGCGGAACTGGGTGCGCCGGACGATGACCTCGAGCTGGTGGGTGATCCAGTGCGAGACGAAGGCGTTCAGCGGCAGCGTGCGCGGCACGCCGTCCACCAGGGCCAGCATGTTCGCGCTGAAGTTCTCCTGCAGCGGCGTGTGCTTGTAGAGGTTGTTGAGCACGACCTTCGCCACGGCGTCGCGCTTGAGGACGACGACGAGGCGCTGGCCGGTCTTGCCCGAGGTCTCGTCGCGCACGTCCGCGATCCCCGAGATGCGGCCGGTGTTGGCCAGCTCGGCGATCTTCGTGGCCAGGTTGTCGGGGTTGACCTGGTAGGGGAGCTCGGTGACCACCAGGCACTGGCGGTTCTGGATCTCCTCCACCGCCACCACGGCGCGCATCGGCACGCTGCCGCGCCCGGTGCGGTACATGTCCTCGATGCCGGAGCGGCCCAGGATCGTGGCCGAGGTCGGGAAGTCCGGCCCCTGGATCCGCGCCATGAGGGCCTGGAGGAGCTCCTCCTCGTCGGCGTCGGGGTGCTCCAGCGCCCACTGGACGCCGTCGGCCACCTCGCGCAGGTTGTGCGGCGGGATGTTGGTGGCCATGCCCACGGCGATGCCGGCGGAGCCGTTGACCAGGAGGTTGGGGAACCGCGCCGGCAGGACGTCGGGCTCGAGCTCGCGCCCGTCGTAGTTGGGCGAGAAGTCGACGGTCTCCTCGTCGATGTCGCGCACCATCTCCAGCGCGAGCGGCGCCATGCGGCACTCGGTGTACCGCGGGGCGGCAGCTGGGTCGTTGCCCGGGGAGCCGAAGTTGCCCTGGCCGGCCACCAGCGGGTACCGCAGCGACCAGTCCTGGGCCAGGCGCACCAGGGCGTCGTAGATCGCCGTGTCGCCGTGGGGGTGGTAGTTCCCCATGACGTCGCCGACCACGCGGGCGCACTTGGAGTACGGGCGGTCGGGCCGGTAGCCGCCGTCCCACATCGCGTAGAGGACGCGGCGGTGCACGGGCTTGAGGCCGTCGCGCACGTCGGGCAGGGCCCGGCTCACGATGACGCTCATCGCGTAGTCGAGGTACGACCGCTGCATCTCCAGCTGCAGGTCGACCTGCTCGATGCGGTCGCCTCCCGACGACGCGGCGTCGGGCACGGTGCCGGTGGGGGGCTCAGACATCGAGGAACCTCACGTCGTGGGCGTTGCGCTGGATGAAGGAGCGCCGCGAGTCGACGTCCTCCCCCATCAGCACGGCGAAGATGGCGTCGGCCGCGGCGGCGTCGTCGAGGGTGACCTGCCGCAGGGTCCGGTGGGCGCGGTCCATCGTGGTCAGCGCCAGCTCGTCCCAGTTCATCTCGCCCAGGCCCTTGTAGCGCTGGACGGAGCCCTCCTTGGGCAGGCGGCCCCCGTTCGCGGTGCCGTCGGCGATCACGGCGTCCCGCTCGCGGTCGGAGAAGACGAAGTCGTGCTCGCGGTTGGACCACTTGATCCGGTACAGCGGCGGCTGGGCCAGGTAGACGTGCCCGGCCTCCACCAGCGGCCGCATGTAGCGGAAGAGCAGGGTGAGCAGCAGCGTGGTGATGTGCTGGCCGTCGACGTCGGCGTCGGCCATGAGCACGATCTTGTGGTACCTGAGCTTCGAGAGGTCGAACTCCTCGCCGATGCCGGTGCCGAACGCGGTGATGAGCGCCTGGACCTCCTGGTTGCCCAGGGCCTTGTCGAGGCGGGCCTTCTCGACGTTGAGGATCTTGCCGCGGATCGGCAGGATCGCCTGCGTCTCGGGGTCGCGGCCGCGCACGGCCGAGCCGCCGGCCGAGTCGCCCTCGACGATGAAGACCTCGCAGCGCGTCGGGTCGTTGGACTGGCAGTCCTTGAGCTTGCCCGGCAGGCCCACGCCGTCCATGAGGCCCTTGCGACGGGTGGCCTCACGGGCCTTGCGGGCAGCGAGCCGGGCCTGCGAGGCGCTGATGGCCTTGCGGACCACCGCCTTGGCCTCGTTGGGGTTCCGCTCGAACCAGTCCGTGAGGTTCTCGGTCATGCGGCCCTGGACGAAGCCCTTGACCTCGGTGTTGCCGAGCTTGGTCTTGGTCTGGCCCTCGAACTGGGGCTCGCCGAGCTTGACGGAGACGACGGCGGTGAGGCCCTCGCGGACGTCGTCGCCCGTGAGGTTCTCGTCCTTCTCCTTGAGGAGGTTGTTGGCGCGCGCGTAGCGGTTGACCAGGGCGGTCAGCGCGGCGCGGAAGCCCTCCTCGTGGGTGCCGCCCTCGTGGGTGTTGATGACGTTGGCGTAGGTGTGCACGGACTCGGAGTACGCGGTGGTCCACTGCATCGCGATCTCGACCGACATGCCGCGGTCGGCGTCCTCGGCGTCGAAGGAGATCACCGACTCGTGCACGGCCTCGGAGCGCTTCTGCTTGTTGAGGTGCTGCACGTAGTCGACCAGGCCGCCGTCGTAGCGGTAGGTGACCGAGCGGGCCTTGACCGACTCGTCGTAGTCCTCGCCCTCCTCGGTGGGGGCGGGGCGCTCGTCGGTGAGCCGCAGCTCGAGGCCGCGGTTGAGGAAGGCGTACTGCTGCAGGCGGGCTCGCAGCGTCTCGTAGTCGAAGACGACCGTCTCGAAGGTGTCCTCGCTGGGCCAGAACGTCACCGTGGTGCCGGTGGTGGTGGCCTCCTCGCCCTTGGCCAGCGGGGCCTCGGGGACGCCGTGCCGGTAGGCCTGGCGCCAGACGTGCCCCTGCCGGCGCACCTCCACCTCGACCCGGCGCGAGAGCGCGTTGACCACGGAGATGCCCACGCCGTGCAGCCCGCCGGAGACGGCGTAGCCGCCGCCGCCGAACTTGCCGCCGGCGTGCAGGACCGTCAGCACCACCTCGACGGCGGGCTTGCCCTCCGACGGGATGACGTCGACGGGGATGCCGCGCCCGTCGTCGACCACGCGCACGCCGCCGTCGGCCAGGAGCGTCACGTCGATGGTGGTGGCGTGGCCGGCGAGGGCCTCGTCGACGGAGTTGTCGACGACCTCCCACACGAGGTGGTGCAGGCCGCGCTCACCGGTGGAGCCGATGTACATGCCGGGCCGCTTGCGGACGGCCTCGAGGCCCTCGAGGACCTGGATGTTGCTGGCGTCGTACGTGGGGGACGACGGTGCCGGGCCGCTCGCGCGGTGGTGCTCCTCCGGCTGCTCGGCCAGGGGCTGCGTGAGAGCCTCGGGCACGGGAACGGCGTCGTCTGTGGGGTCGGCCACGGTCCTCCTCGCGCAGTCACGCGCCCAGGGGCGCGCACGGGCCTCCATCCTACGGGGAAGCCCCGACACCGCGGCGCCGGACGCGCTCGCCCGGGTCAGCACCACCCCTTCTGCGGCCCGTGGACGGCCCGCAGCGCCACGAACAGACCCACGGTGGTGCCCCCGGTCCGCCCCGGCGCTCCGGGGGCGGCTGCGCGCCCGCTGCGCCCTCCGCGATCACCCGTAGGTGTCCCGCGGGCCGCGACCGCCCGCGGAGCGGCTGCCCGCCCGCCAGGAGGGCCCGGCCGGGCCGCGCACCACCAGGCGCGTCACCACGCCCTCACCGAGGTCCTCGTCGAGGCGCCGGAGCACGGTGGCGGTGAGCAGCCGCACCTGCGTGGCCCACGCCGTGGAGTCCGCGCGCACCACCAGCTCCCCCTCGGAGAAGGTCTCCGGCTGGCAGTGCGCCGCCACCTCGGCGCCGACCACGTCGGCCCAGCGGCCCATGACGCCGCCCACCGCGACCGGCGTCCGCCAGCCGCGCTCGCTGACCAGGCGCCCGATGCTCGAGGACACCGTCTGGGGGTCGCGCGCGTCGGGTCGCGCGCCGCTCCCCCCGGCGGCCTGGCCGGAGCGCCGCCCACCGCCCGGCGCAGCCCCGGCGGTCCCCGCACCGCCGGCACCCGAGCGGCCCACCGGAGGCAGCGAGCCGGGCCGGCCGGGCCGGGCCCCCCGGGCCCGCGCCGCCGCCCGCACGCGGTGCAGGGCCGTGGCCGCGGCGTCCGGGAGCTGCTCGGGCCCGGGGAGCGCGTCGGGGTCCTCGGGGCCCGGCGGAGCGGCCGGCGGGTCAGGCGCCACCGGGCTCCACCGTGCCGGCGCGCACCTGGAGGCGCCGGCCCGACAGCTCCGGGGGCACGTCCTCGGCGACCGCCGCCGTGATGAGCACCTGCTCCGCCGGCGCCACGAGCGCCGCGAGGCGCTGGCGGCGCCCCGCGTCGAGCTCGGCGAAGACGTCGTCCAGGACGAGGACCGGCTCGCTCGCGGGGTCCTTCGGGCCGTCGCCGCACAGCAGCTCGTACAGGCCGAGCCGCAGGGCGAGCGCGTACGACCACGACTCGCCGTGGCTGGCGTACCCCCGCGCGGGCAGGCCGGACAGCTCCAGCACGAGGTCGTCGCGCTGGGGCCCCACCAGGGAGGTCCCCCGCTCCAGCTCCTCGGCGCGCACCTGCGCCATCTGCTCCAGCAGCGCCTGCGCCAGCTCCGCGCGGGGCGGCAGCTCGGCGTCGCCGGCGGGGTCGAGGTCGGCCAGCAGCGGCAGGCTGCTGCGGTACCCCAGCCGCACGGGTCCGTCGGCGTCGCCCGGCGCTCCCCCAGCCCCGCTGACCGCGGCGTAGGCGCGGGCCACGTGCGGGTGCAGGCGCCGCACGAGCAGCAGCCGGGCCGCCAGGAGCTCCGCCCCGGCCGTGGCGAGGTGGGTGTCCCAGACGTCGAGCGTGGCGGCCTCGGCGGCCGCGGCGTCCTCCCAGCCCGCCTCCCGGGCCGCCAGGGCCGCCCGGTCGCGCGAGCGGGACGGCCTCCCGGACCGCCCGCCCCGCCGCGCCGCCGCGGCCTGGCGCAGCAGAGCCCCCCGCTGCTTCAGCACGCGGTCGAGGTCGGACCGGGTCCCGGCCAGGCGCGGGGCGAGCGCGACCAGCGCGTCGTCCATGAACCTGCGCCGGCCGTCGGGGTCACCCTTGACCAGGGCGAGGTCCTCGGGCGCGAACAGCACGGTGCGCAGCGACCCGAGGACCTCCCGCGCGCGCTGCAGGGGGGCCCGGTTCAGGCGGGCCCGGTTGGCGCGGCCGGGTGAGATCTCCACCTCCACGAGGGTGGAGCGACCGGCCCGGTCCACCGCGGCGCGCACCACCGCCCGCTCCGCGCCGGCGCGCACCAGGGGCGCGTCCGTCGCGGCGCGGTGGCTGCCGAGGGTCGCCGCGTAGCCGACGGCCTCGACGAGGTTGGTCTTGCCCTGCCCGTTGGGCCCGACCAGGGCGGTCGGGCCCGGGGCGAGCTCGACCTCCGCGCCCGCGTAGTTGCGGAAGTCGACCAGGGACAGGTGCGTGACGTGCACCTGCCGGCGCCCGTCAGCGGGAGGTGGAGCCCGAGCCGGAGCTCGGTCCCGCCTCGGCTGCGCTGGCCTCCTGGACGCCCTGCTCGGGCTTTCCGCCGCTGGTCTGGTCGGAGGTCGCGTCGTCCCCGCCCAGTGACTCCACCGCGTGGCCGCCGAACTGGTTGCGCAGCGCGGCCACCATCTTCATGGCCGGCGAGTCGTCCTGGCGGGAGGCGAAGCGGGCGAACAGCGCGGCCGTGATGGCCGGCATCGGGACCGACTCGTTGATGGCCTCCTCGACGGTCCAGCGGCCCTCGCCGGAGTCGTTCACGTAGCCGCGGATGGAGCCGAGGCTCGTGCCCTCGGCCTCCAGGGCGCGCACCAGGAGGTCCAGCAGCCAGGACCGCACCACGGTGCCGCGCGTCCACGCCTTGAAGGAGCCGGTGACGTCGGTGACGATGTCCTTGGCGGTGAGCAGCTCGAAGCCCTCGGCGTACGCCTGCATGAGGCCGTACTCGATGCCGTTGTGGACCATCTTCGCGTAGTGCCCGGCGCCGACGGCCCCGGCGTGCACGAAGCCCTCCTCGCGGGGGCCCTCGGGGCGCAGCGCGTCGAAGACGGGCAGCAGCCGCTCCACCAGCTCGGCGTCCCCGCCGCACATGAGGCCGTAGCCGTTGTCCAGGCCCCAGATGCCGCCGGAGACCCCGCAGTCCACGAAGCCGATGCCGCGCTCGGCGAGGGACTCCGCGTGGGCGGCGTCGTCGGTGTACTTGGAGTTGCCGCCGTCGATGACGACGTCGCCCTCCGACAGCAGGCCCTTGAGCTGGTCGATGACGCTGTGCGTGACCTTCCCGGCCGGGACCATCACCCAGACCGCCCGCGGGGCCGGCAGGGCCTCGACGAGCGCCTCCAGGCTCTCGACGTCGGAGAGGTCGGGGTTGTTGTCGAAGCCGGTGACCTCGATGCCGCCGCGGCGCAGCCGCGTGCGCATGTTGCCGCCCATCTTGCCGAGACCGACCAGACCGATGTGCACAGCAGACCTCCGGGAGTGCGTCGTTGAGTGGGGCGCCCGCGGGTGGGCGGGGGTCAGCCGGCCATCC
The DNA here is from genome assembly GCF_014270065.1 of Quadrisphaera sp. RL12-1S. Lineage (NCBI taxonomy): Bacteria > Bacillati > Actinomycetota > Actinomycetes > Kineosporiales > Kineosporiaceae > Quadrisphaera > Quadrisphaera oryzae. Next base: position 8,201 of record NZ_JACNME010000019.1, read on the forward strand.
GCACGGGCATGAGCAGGTAGCGGTAGTGGTCGCTGGGCTCGCCGTCCTCGTCGGTCTGACCGGTGAGGACGGCGGGCTTCGTGGGAAGCGTGAAGGACAGCCGCACGAACGGCATGTTGAGCGCGCCGAGGCCGTCGAGCAGGAACTGCGGGTTGAACGCGATGGACACGTCGTCACCGTGCAGCTGGGCGGGGATCGCCTCCGAGGCCTGCGCGTCCTCGCCGTCGCCGGCCTCCAGGACCACCTGGCCCTGGCTGAAGGACAGCCGCACGGGGCGGCTGCGCTCGGCGACCAGCGCCACGCGGCGCACCGCCTCGACCAGCGCCGGGACGGAGACCACCGCGGCGATCGGGGACTCGGCGGGGAACAGCGAGCGGACCTTCGGGTAGTCGCCGTCGACCAGGAGCGACGTGGTGCGCCGCCCTCCGGCCTCGAAGCCGACCAGCCCGGAGGCGCCCCGTCCGCGGCCCTCGCCGCCGGCGGCCTCCGACGACAGCGCCAGGACGACCTCGCCGCTGCCCATGGCCCGGGCGACCTCGGACAGGGTGCGGGCCCGCACGAGCGCCGCCGAGGACGCCCCGCCCTCGCCCGCGCTCCACGGCAGGGTCCGCACCGCGAGGCGGTAGCGGTCGGTGGCGAGCAGGGTCAGCTCGTCCCCCTCGATCTCCACGCGGACGCCGGTGAGGACCGGGAGCGTCTCGTCGCGGCTGGCGGCCACCACCACCTGCGCCACGGCGGAGGCGAAGACGTCACCGGCCACGCTGCCGAGGACGTCCGGCATGGCCGGGAGCGCCGGGTAGTCCTCCACCGGCATGGTCAGCAGGGTGAAGCGGCTCGAGCCGCACGTGACGACGACGCGGGGCCCCTGCAGCGAGACCTGGACCGGCTGCGCGGGCAGGGAGCGGGCGATGTCGGCCAGGAGGCGCCCCGAGACGAGCACGCGCCCGGGCTCGTGCACCTCCGCGGGGACCTCCACGTGGGCGGAGACCTCGTAGTCGAAGCTCGACAGCTTCAGCACGCCCGGCTCGGCTGCCTCCAGGAGGACGCCCGAGAGCACCGGGACCGGAGGACGGGCCGGAAGCGTCCGCGCCGTCCACCCGACGGCGTCGGCCAGGACGTCGCGCTCGACCCCGAACCTCACGGGTCCACCTCCATGCGTTGGTGCTGTGCGTGCCCGGAGAGGGCCCCGAGCGGCGAGGGTAACGGTCTGCGGGCCTTCGCCCGGTCGGCCACCCACAGCCACCCCGTGCGGCGGTCCGGGCGGTCCGGCGCAGATGAAGGCGGCGCGATCGAATCCGCTAGATGACTGGTTCCGTAGTAGTCATAGGGCCTGTGGATTCTGTGGAAAACCCCCGTCATCGCAGGTGAGGGGTTGTGCACACCTGTGGACAGAGCTGTGGATGACGTGGGGAAAAACTACGGGTGCCTGTGGACGGCCAGATCTTGTCCACATCGCGTCCACAGATCGACCCCCAGTTGTCCACACGTCGTCCACAGGATCCGGGCGGTTTTCCACAGGGGCTGTGGACAGCTTTGTCCACAGCCCCTGTGGATGGCTGTGGACCGTCCTCACCTGGGGACACAGCCTGTGGACAACTCGCGTCCGCGCTGGTCAGGGCCTCGAGCGGGTCAGGCCCGGTGCTGCAGCTTGATGCGGTTGGTGAGCTCGGTGACCTCGTTGTAGGTCTGCCGGCGCTCCGCCAGCTGCTCGCGCACCTTGCGGTTCGCGTGCATGACGGTGGTGTGGTCGCGGCCGCCGAACGCCTGCCCGATCTTCGGCAGGCTGAGCTCGGTGAGCTCCCGGCACAGGTACATCGCCACCTGTCGGGCGTTCACCACCGAGCGCGAGCGCGCGGGCCCGCAGAGGTCCTCGATGGTCAGCTTGTAGTAGTCGGCCGTCTGGGCCATGACCGTCGCCAGGGAGATCTGCGCCGTCTCCCCGGTCAGGAGGTCCTTGAGCACCACCTCGGCCAGGGCGAGGTCGACGTCGGCCCGGTTGAGGTTGGCGAAGGCCGTGACCCTGATCAGGGCGCCCTCGAGCTCGCGGATGTTGGTGGAGATCTGCGAGCCGATGAACTCCAGCACCTCGTAGGGGACCGAGATGCGGTCGGTGATGGCCTTCTTGGACAGGATCGCGATGCGCGTCTCCAGGTCCGGCGGCTGCACGTCGGTGGTCAGGCCCCACTCGAACCTGGACCGCATCCGCTCCTCGAAGCCGAACAGGTTCTTGGGCGGCTGGTCCGAGGTGATGATCACCTGCTTGTTGGCGTTGTGCAGCACGTTGAAGGTGTGGAAGAACTCCTCCTGCGTCTGCACCTTGTTCGACAGGAACTGGATGTCGTCCACCAGCAGGAAGTCGACGTCGCGGTAGCGCCGGAGGAACGAGTTCTTCTGGTCGTCCCGGATCGAGTTGATGAAGTCGTTGGTGAACTCCTCGGAGTTCACGTACCGCACCTTGACGCCCTGGTAGAGGTGCTGGGCGTAGTGCCCGATGGCGTGCAGCAGGTGCGTCTTGCCCAGTCCGGAGGGCCCGTAGACGAACAGCGGGTTGTAGGCCTTGGCAGGCGCCTCCGCCACGGCGACGGCCGCCGCGTGGGCGAACCGGTTGGACGAGCCGATGACGAAGGTGTCGAAGGTGTACTTGGGGTTGAGGCGCGCCGGCTCGGCGTCCTTGCGCGACTGCTCCCCGCGCCGGCTGCGGGGCACCTGCGAGGGCCTGCTGACGCCGAAGAGCGCGCCGTCCTCACCCGTGGCGAGCAGCTCGGCGCCGTCCTCGGGCCCGTCGTCGTCCCCGGCCGGGCCGTCCTCGCCGGTCCCGTCCGCAGAGGCCCCCTCGGCGTCGCCGCGGGGCGAGGGCACCTGCCCGTCACCGGCGGCCGGGGCGCGCGGCGCCTCCACCGGGGGGGCGTCGGTGAGGCTGCTGTCCACCGCCACCGCCACGCGGACCTCACGGCCCAGGCGCTCCGACAGCGCGGCGGCCACGGGCTCGCGCAGCCGCTGCTCGATCATCTCCTTGGTGAGCTCGTTGGGCACCGAGAGCAGCACCATGTCGTTGAGCAGGCCCAGCGGACGGGTCAGGCGCAGGAACGCCAGCTGCTGGCGCGAGATGCGCGCGTCGGCGCCCAGCGCGGCGATGACGCCAGGCCAGGCCGAGGGGAGATCATGCTCATCGGCCACCGCTCCACCCTCCCACGCCCGCGCGAAGGGTCGCGCACGTCGTCCACAGGGTTGTCCACAGGCTGTGGACGGAGGTGGGGACGTCGACCGGTCGGGAGGCGGCACTGCCGACCCCGGAGCGGGAGCGCACGACGCTAGCGGCACGGTCTCGCCCGGCACAAGGCGGCACGCCGGAGGGGGTCTGGAGCGACCTGGCACCCCGTCGGAGCCGCGTCGGCAGCGCGTCGGCACCGCGTCGGCAGCGCGTCGGCAGCGCCCGGCGAGCCGCCAGGTTTGACCCTCGAGGCCCGCGGCCCCTACCGTGGAGCGGTTGCGGCAGGCGCTCGTGCGTCCGTCGGTGCCCTCCCGGCCAGGTGGTCGAGGGCCCACGGGCCGGAGTCCCGCCGCTCGGTGCGACCGCGCTCACCCGAGCGCCCGGTCGCCCCGGACAACGAGCTGATCAGCGACGTGATGGAGTGACGGGCGTGAGCAAGCGGACCTTCCAGCCGAACAACCGGCGCCGGGCCAAGGTGCACGGCTTCCGCCTGCGCATGCGCACCCGCGCCGGCCGCGCCATCCTCGCCGCGCGGCGCTCCAAGGGCCGCGCCCAGCTGTCCGCCTGAGAACCAGCGGCCCCCGGGCCCGCTGCCTCGTGCTCCCCGCAGCGCACCGCCTCCGCCGTCCCGTCGACTTCTCGGCGGTCGTGCGGCGCGGGCGGCGCGCCGGCCGGCGCCACCTCGTCCTCCACCTCCTCGAGCCCTCGGGCCTCGACGGGGCGGAGGGCCCGGTGCGCGTCGGCTTCGTGGTCTCCAAGGCCGTGGGCGGCTCGGTGGTCCGCAACCGCGTCGAGCGCAGGCTGCGCCACCTCGTGCGCGACCAGCTGCCGGAGCTGCCCCCGGGCAGCCGCGCGGTGGTGAGGGCCAACCCTGCGGCTGCCGACGCCTCCAGCGAGGTGCTGGCGAGGGACCTCGCCTCGGCGGTCCGCAAGCTCGTGCCCGACGAGGGACCGCAGCGGTGAGGCGCCTCGTCCGCGCGCTGCGGGTGCTGGACCGCGGCCTCGCCGTCGTGCTCCTCCTGCTGGTCCGGGTCTACCAGCTGCTCGTGTCCCCCCTCCTGGGGCCGGTGTGCCGGTACGCGCCGTCGTGCTCCTCCTACGGGGCCACAGCGCTGCGGCGCCACGGAGCCGTCCGCGGCACCTGGCTCACCGGGCTGCGCCTCCTGCGCTGCCACCCCTGGGCCGCCGGCGGCTGGGACCCGGTGCCCGAGCCTCGCGCCGGAGCCGCCGTCGACAGGCCTCACACTGGTGGGGTCCGCCCGCCCGTCGCAGACCGGTGCGAGCGCCACCGGCACTCCGGGCACCGCGCCCGGCCCGACCTGCACGACGACCTTGACCGCGGGGCCTCCCGTCCCCAGCCCGTGAGGACGAGATGAACTTCTTCGAGAGCCTGATCTACCCGCTCGAGTGGGTGGTGGCCTGGATCATGGTCGGCGCCCACGCGGGGCTGACAGCGCTCGGCATGCCGGAGGACGGCGGCTGGACCTGGGCGCTCTCGATCGTCGCCCTCGTGGTCATCATCCGCATCGTCCTGATCCCGCTGTTCGTCAAGCAGATCAAGGCCAGCCGGGGCATGGCCCTGCTGCAGCCGGAGATGCGGAAGATCCAGCAGAAGTACAAGGGCAAGACCGACCCGGCCAGCCGGGAGGCGATGAGCAAGGAGACCATGGAGCTCTACCGCTCCCATGGCACGAACCCCTTCTCCTCCTGCCTGCCGATCCTGCTGCAGGCGCCGATCTTCTTCGCCCTGTTCCGGGTGCTCAACTACGGGATCCGCAACGAGCAGGGCGTCGGCCCGCTCACCGGGGTGCTGGCCAAGCAGGCCGCGGAGTCGACCATCTTCGGCGCCCGCCTGACGGACACCTTCCTGGGCAGCGGTGACCTCAACGTCAAGGTCCTCACCGCGGTGCTCATCGTGGCGATGAGCCTGACGACCTTCACCACGCAGCGGCAGCTCATGATCAAGAACATGCCGGCGTCGGCGCTGGACAACCCCTTCGCCCAGCAGCAGAAGCTGATCATGTACCTGTTCCCGATCATCTTCGCCGTCTCCGGCGTCAACTTCCCGATCGGCGTGCTCATCTACTGGTTCACCACCAACCTGTGGACCGGTGGCCAGCAGGCCTACGTCATCCGCCGCATGCCGGCGCCGGGCTCCAAGGCCGAGGAGGCCCTCAAGGAGCGCCGCGCCAAGCGCGCCCTGCGCCGCGGTGAGTCCGCGTCCACCGAGGTCGTGGCCGGCCAGGTCGTCGACCAGGGCTCCGTCCAGCGCAGCGGCCAGCGGGTGCAGCCCAAGCGCAAGGACCGCAGCCGCGGCCCCGCTGAGCCCACGCGCCGCCCCCAGAACTGAACCGCCCACCCGACGACGAGGAGGCCGTGGTGAGCACCGAGCAGGCCACGCACGAGGTCCCCACCAGCACCACCGACGGCAGCGCCGAGGAGCCCGTCGAGGCGCCCGAGCCCGCCGAGGGCCAGGCGCCCGAGGCCGAGGCCGGCGGCGAGCGCCGCAGCCGCCTCGAGCGCCTCGAGGAGGAGGGCGAGGTCGCGGCGGACTACCTCGAGGAGCTCCTCGACATCGCGGACCTCGACGGCGACATCGACATCGACGTCGAGGACGGCCGCGCCGCCGTCTCGGTGGTCGCCGAGGGCAGCGACGCCGTCGCCCTGCGCCGGCTCGCCGGCTCTCGCGGCGAGGTGCTCGAGGCGCTGCAGGACCTCACGCGGCTGGCCGTCCAGGCGCGCACCGGTGAGCGCAGCCGGCTGATGCTCGACGTGGCCGGGCACCGCGCCCGCCGCCGCGAGGAGCTGCAGCAGCTGGCCGCCCAGGCGGTGGCGGAGGTCCAGCGCGACGGCTCCCCGGTGGCGCTGGAGCCCATGAACCCCTTCGAGCGCAAGGTCGTGCACGACGCCGTCGCGGCGGCCGGCCTGGTCAGCGACTCCGAGGGCGAGGAGCCCCACCGCCGCGTCGTGGTCTCCCCCGCCGCCTGACGTGCCCGTCGATCCCGACGCGACCGAGGGGGCCGAGGCGACCGAGGCGACCGAGGCGCTGCGCGCGCCGGTCCCGCCGCCGCAGGTCGAGGGCGGGCGGCTCCTGGAGCCGCCCGCCCTCGAGGCGGCCGTCCGCGCCGTCTTCGGCGCCGACGACGACGAGGGCGCAGGGGTTGACCTCGCGCGCCGCTACGCGGGCCACCTGGCCACCACGGCGGTGGAGCGCGGCCTCGTGGGGCCGCGGGAGGTGCCCCGCCTGTGGGAGCGGCACGTGCTCAACTGCGCCGTCGTCGGGGAGCTGCTGCCCGGTGCCGCCCTCGTGGTGGACGTCGGCAGCGGTGCGGGGCTGCCGGGCCTGTGCCTGGCGCTGGCCCGCCCGGACGCCACCGTGGTGCTCGTCGAGCCCCTGGAGCGGCGGGCCGTGTGGCTGGGCGAGGTGGTGGAAGACCTCGGCATCGGCCGGCGGGTGCGCGTGGTGCGGGCCCGCGCCGAGGAGGTCGCCCCGGGGCGTCCGGGGGCTCTGCCCGCCGCGGACGTGGTCACCGCGCGGGCGGTGGCGCCTCTGGACCGCCTCGCCGGCTGGTGCCTGCCGCTGGCGCGGCGCGGGGGCGTGCTCCTGGCGCTCAAGGGACGCAGCGCAGCGGACGAGGTCCGGTCGGCCCAGCCGGCCCTGGCGCGGCTCGGTGGCCTCGACCCGCAGGTGCTCGAGGTCGGGACCGGGCTCGTCGCGGTCCCGACGACCGTGGTGAGCGTTACTGTGGGTGCCGCCCCTCACCCGGTCGGGGGTGCGCGAGGCGGAGAGGACGTCGGTGGTCGAACACGAGCGGCGCGGCAGCGCGCGCGGAAGCCACGTGGCTGAGCAGCCTGCTGGGACGCCGGAGGACGAGGAGCTCGCCCGCAGGGCGCTGCTCGCCCAGGCGATCCCGGACGCCGGCGAGGACACGCCGCTGGCGCGCCAGGCCGCCGAGGACGCTCGCCGCCGGATCCGGCTGCGCGGGCGCACGCTGCCCAAGCCGTCGCAGACGCGCGTGCTGACGGTCGCCAACCAGAAGGGCGGCGTCGGCAAGACCACCAGCGCGGTGAACCTCGCCGCGGCGCTGGCCCAGTGCGGCCTGCAGGTGCTGGTGCTCGACGTCGACCCGCAGGGCAACGCGTCCACGGCGCTGGGGGTGGCCCACGAGGACCGCACGCCCGGCACCTACGAGGTGCTCGTCGACGGGCTGCGCCTGTCCGAGGCCGTGCGGCAGTGCCCCGACGTGCGCGGCCTGGAGGTCTGCCCCGCCAGCATCGACCTGGCCGGCGCCGAGATGGAGCTGGCGCAGGAGAGCGACATGGTGGCGCGCGTCTCCCTGCTCAAGGAGGCGCTGGCCGGCTACGTGGCCGAGCGGGAGCAGCAGGGCCGGCCGCGCCTGGACTACGTGCTCCTCGACTGCCCGCCCAGCCTGGGCCTCATCACCCTCAACGCACTGGTCGCCGCCCGCGAGGTGCTGATCCCGATCCAGTGCGAGTACTACGCGCTGGAGGGCCTCAACCAGCTGCGGGCCAACATCGGCCGGGTGCAGGCCTCGCTGAACAGCGAGCTGGAGATCTCCACGCTGCTGCTCACCATGTACGACGCGCGCACCCGCCTCGCCCGCGAGGTGGCCGACGAGGTCCGCCGGGCCTTCCCCAGCCGCGTCCTCGACACCACCATCCCCCGCTCGGTGCGCATCTCGGAGGCGCCGAGCCACGGGGAGACCGTCATGACCTACGACCCGGGCAACTCCGGGGCGCTGTCCTACCTCCAGGCAGCGCGCGAGCTGGTGGAGAGCCACCAGCTCCGCACCGAGGCGGCCACCGCGCACCGCGAGGCCGTCCAGCACCGCGCCGCCGACCCGGAGGTCGCCGAGGTGCGGCCCGAGCCCGCCGACACCCCCGCGGAGGAGCCTGAGGTGCCCCAGCCGGAGACCGCGCCGGAGAGCTCAGCGGGGTCTGCAGCCGAGGCCGAGCCCGCGGTGGAGGCCGAGCCCGCGGTGGAGCCGCAGCGCGAGCAGCCGGCGGCCGTGGTCGACCTGCGCACCGGTCCCCTCGACCTGCGCGGTTCGTGGACCCCTGACCGCACCGCCGGTCGGCGCGCCGCGGAGCGCCGCGCGTGAGCGAGCGCAAGCGCGGGCTCGGGCGGGGCCTGGGAGCCCTCATCCCGGACGCCGTCTCCCCCGAGGTCACCGGCCAGCTGCGTGCCGTGCAGCCGCCGGAGCGCACCGACCGTCGTCCTGACCGTCCTGATCGTCCTGAGGTCGACGGCGACCCCGCCGGCGGTGCCGCCGCCGGTGGGCAGGTCATCGACCTGCGCGACGGGGCGTCGGTGCCGCCCAGCTGGCAGGCCCCCCGCAGGCCCGGCTCCCGGGCTGCGGCCACCGACGACGACCTGCTGCCCATCCCCGGGACCTGGTTCGCCGAGGTCCCGGTGGGCTCGGTCAGCCCGAACCCGCGGCAGCCGCGCCAGGTCTTCGACGAGGACGCGCACGCCGAGCTCGTGCACAGCGTCAAGGAGATCGGCGTCCTGCAGCCGGTGGTCGTGCGACCGCTGCGCCGCGTGGACGGCAGCACGCCGCCGCCCGGTGAGCAGATGTCCTTCGAGCTGGTCATGGGCGAGCGGCGCTGGCGCGCCGCGGAGAGCGCAGGCCTGGCCACGGTGCCCGCGATCGTGCGCGACACCACCGACGAGGACCTCCTGCGCGACGCGCTGCTGGAGAACCTCCACCGCGCCGACCTCAACCCCCTCGAGGAGGCCGCTGCCTACCAGCAGCTCCTCGACGACTTCGGCTGCACGCACGACTCCCTGGCCCAGCGCCTGGGGCGGTCGCGGCCGCAGATCTCCAACACCATCCGTCTGCTGCGCCTGCCGCCGTCGGTGGCCCGGCGGGTGGCCGCCGGGGTGCTGTCCGCTGGCCACGCCCGCGCGCTGCTCGGTCTGCCGACCGGAGACGCGATGGAGCGGCTCGCCCAGCGGATCGTGGCGGAGGGGCTCTCGGTGCGCACCACCGAGGAGCTGGTCGCCCTGGGCGGTGTGGGTGCTGCGCGCCCGAGCCGCCCGCAGGTGCGCGCCGCCGCACCCGTCCTGGACGACCTCGCCGCCCGTCTGTCCGACCGGTTCGACACCCGGGTGAGCGTGGCGATGGGTGCCAAGAAGGGGCGCCTCACCGTGGAGTTCGCGACCCTGGAGGACCTCGACCGCATCCTGGGGTCGCTGGCTCCGGGCGAGTCGGGGGTCGCCCAGGCGACCTCGGTGGACGCTGATGACGCCGGGGGACCCAGCGGGCCCCTGGGCGCCCTCTGACGCCCCGGGAGGACGGGGCGTGTCCCGCCGCGTCGCGCCGCTGACCCTGGAGGCGCTGGCCGACCTGCCCACCCGCTGCCGCGGGTGCGTGGCGTGGGAGCTGGACCCGGTCTCGGCCGGGCGCGCCGTCGCCGCCGGCGGCACCGCCTTCGAGAAGGAGGCGTGGCTCTCGGAGGTGCTGCTGCAGTGGGGCTCCGCGGGGCGGCTGGCCTACGTGGACGACGCCCTCGCGGGCTTCGTCACGTACGCGCCCCCCGTGCACGTGCCCCGCTCGCGCGCCTTCCCCACCTCTCCGGTGAGCGGTGACGCCGTCCTGCTGATGAACGGGTTCGTCGAGCCGCAGCACCGCGGCGGTGGCATCGCGCGGATGCTCGTGCAGAGCGCCGCCAAGGACCTCACCCAGCGCGGGGTGCGCGCGGTGGAGGCCTTCGGCGCAGCGGGTGCGGAGCTGGAGGAGCGGCGGGCGGGTCTGTCGGCGGACTGCATCGTCCCCGCGGACTTCTACGAGGCCGTCGGCTTCACCGTGGTCCGGCCCCACCACCGCTACCCCCGCCTGCGGCTGGAGCTGCGCACGGCGCTGTCCTGGCGCGAGGACGTCGAAGCGGCCCTGGAGCGCATCCTGGGGCGCGCGCGGGTCCCGGTCCTGTCCGGGGTCTGACCTGGTCCTGCGCGGCCCGCAGAGGGGCGCACAGACCTCCTCGGCCGGCGACGACGACGGCCCCCGACCTTCGCGGTCGGGGGCCGTCGTCGTGAGGTGGTCAGCCGATGAACTCGGCGAGCTCGCGCTCGAGGACCGGCTTGGGACGGGCGCCGATGATCTGCTTCACCAGCTCGCCGCCCTTGTAGACGTTGAGGGTGGGGATCGAGGTGATGCCGTACGCCGCGGAGGTGCGCGGGTTCTCGTCGGTGTTCACCTTGACCACGTCGAGGACCTCGGCGTGCTCACCGGCGATCTCCTCGATGATCGGGGAGACCTGGCGGCACGGACCGCACCAGGGCGCCCAGAAGTCCACGAGGACGGGCTTGTCGTTCTGCAGCACCTCGGTGTCGAAGGTGGCGTCGGTCACGGCGCGAGCGGTCATGGCTGTTCCTCTCGGTCTGCGGGTGGGCTCTGGTGGATCAGGGGGCGGGCGGGCCGGGGCGGTCCGTCAGCCGACGGCGGTGGCCTCGGCCACCTCCTCCGCCTCCACCGCGGCGACGCGCGGGGAGTCGGTGTCGGCGAGCGCCGCGAGGTAGCGCTCGGCGTCCAGGGCGGCGACGGTCCCGGAGGCGGCCGCGGTGATGGCCTGGCGGTACTCGTGGTCGACCACGTCGCCGCAGGCGAACACGCCCGGCAGGTTGGTGCGCGAGGAGCGCCCCTCCACCGCCACGTAGCCCTTGTCGTCCAGGTCCACCTGGCCGCGGAAGAGGTCGACGCGGGGCTCGTGGCCGATGGCCACGAAGACGCCCTGGACGTCGAGGGAGCGCAGCTCGCCGGTGACGGTGTCGCGCAGGCTCAGCCCGGTGACCTTGTCCTGGCCCACGACGTCCTCGACGGCGGAGTTCCAGGAGTAGCGGATCTTCGGGTCGTTCTCCGCGCGGCGCTGCATGATCTTGGAGGCGCGCAGCTCGTCGCGGCGGTGCACCAGGGTGACGGAGTCCGCGAAGCGCGACAGGAACGTCGCCTCCTCCAGGGCGGAGTCACCGCCGCCGACCACCGCGACGTCCTTGCCCTTGAAGAAGAAGCCGTCGCAGGTGGCGCACCAGGAGACGCCGTGGCCGGAGAGGCGCTTCTCGTTGGGCAGGCCCAGCTCTCGGTAGGCGGAGCCGGTGGCCAGCACCACCACGCGGGCGCGGTAGGTCTCCCCCAGGCCGGTGCGGACCACCTTGACGTCACCGGTGAGGTCGAGCTCGGTGGCGTCGTCGTAGACGACCTCGGCGCCGAAGCGCTCGGCCTGGGCCTGCATCCGCTCCATGAGGTCGGGGCCCATGAGCCCCTCGGGGAAGCCCGGGAAGTTCTCGACCTCGGTGGTGTTCATGAGGGCGCCGCCGACCGTGACGGAGCCCGCCACGACCACCGGGTGCAGGTCGGCGCGGGCGGCGTAGATGGCGGCCGTCCAGCCTGCGGGTCCCGATCCCACGATCACCAGGTCGCGGACGTCGTCGGGCACGTGGGTCTCCCCTCGAAGGCGGTTGCGCCGGGTCCCGCTGCTGGTCACGGGGCGCGAGTCGTTCAACCGATCGTAGGGGCGCGCTGTTCCCGGGCCGCGCGCGAGCGGGTCAGCGCGCGGAGACCTCGTCCACCGCGGCGGCGTAGCCCGAGGAGGTCTGGGGCAGCTCGGTGAACCACAGCAGCAGGTGCGTGGCGGTGGTGGGGCGGTCCAGCGGCACGTCGACCGCGGCGCCGCCGGTGCCGGCCTCGGTGGTGGCCACCACGGTGCTGCCGTCGAACCCGCCGTCGGGGCTGGTGCGGACCTCCAGGCGGCCGCCGGTGCCCTCCGTGCGCAGCTGCAGCGAGGTCACGGTGCTGGGGGTCGTGCCGTCCCCGAGGACGAGTCCCAGACCCACGCCGCGCTTGAGGTTGCCGAGCGCCGCGGTGCTGTACGTGCTCGACCGCCACGCGGTCGCGGGGTCGCCGTCGACGGCGCGGGGTGCGCTCTCGTCGTTCTCGGTGCCGTCCCCGAACGGGTCCTCGGCCCGGGCGCTCGTGATCTCCCCCGGTCCGCTCGCGGCGGACGGCGCCTCGGTGGCACCGGTCCCGGGCACGGCGGGCGCCGAGGCGGCGGGCGCCGCCGACGTGCCGGGGGCGGAGGTGTCCGACGGCGCGATGCCGAGCGCACCGGCGATCTGGGGGACCCGCGGCAGGAGCAGCCACACCGCCGCGAGCAGCAGCAGGACGAGGACGGTGAGGACGGCGAGGAGCGGGCCGCGGCGGCGGCGCTCGACGTGCGGCTCGTCCTCGCCGTCGGCGCCGTGGTGCGCGGGGCCGACGTGGGCCTGGGGGACGCGCCGGGACCGGGGGGCGGCTCCGGCGCCGGTGGGGGCGTGGCCCCAGCCAGCGCCGACCCAGTCCGTCGCGTCGGTGTCGGAGAAGGCGGCCGTCGCCGGTGCGCGGTGCGGGGCCACGCGCGTGGTGGCGGCCGGCGCCGGGGTCCGGTCCTGCACCGGCGCGGGAGCGGGTGCAGGCGCGGTGGCGGCCGTGGCAGCCGCGCTGGCGCCCCAGCGCACGGCGTCGTCGAGGGGTGCGGTGGCGGCGGGGGACCGGGGGTCCTCGGAGGTGCGGTCCAGGACGGGGGGCACCGGGCGGCGGGGACCCGTGACGGGGCCGAGGAGGGCCTCGAAGGCGTCCTCGCCGTGCGCGGCGCGCTCGGCCTCCCGCTCGGCCCTGCGCTGGGCGGCGCGGCGGGACGCGCGGGTGGCGTGGACCACCGGCTCGCCACTCTCAGCGCCAGCTCCGTCCCCGGAGAAGTGCAGACCCGGACCGCCGCCCAGCCGCGAGCGCGCGGGGGAGGAGGCCCACGCAGCGGCGGCGGCGCCAGCAGCAGCACCGCTGCCGGTGGGCGCCTGCGGGCTCGGCGCCGCCGAGGGGGCGGGAGTGGCCGGCAGGCCGAGTCCGGTGCGGGTCACGGGGCCGGTGGAGCTGCCCCAGGGGGCCAGGGCGGCGGCCACGTCCGCGGGGGTCGCGGGGCCCTCGCGGTAGGGGCCCAGCACGGCGAGGCAGAGGGCGTCGAGGTCGTGCGGGACGCCGGCGGTGAGCTCACCCGGTGCCACCGGGCTCCCACCGCGGCCCGTGGGCGCGGCGCCGAGCGCTCCGCTGCGGCCCGCCGGCCACAGACCCGTCAGCGCGGCGTACAGCACGCGGACGAGGCCCTCGGCGTCCTCGCGCTCGGCCTCCTCGGGGGAGCGCGCCGGCAGGCCGGCGGCAGCGCTGGCCACCTCGAGCCCCAGCACGCTGACGGCACCGTCGGCGGTGAGCGCCACGGCGCCGGGCTCCAGCCTGCGGTGGTGCAGGCCGGAGCGGCTGGCGCGCGCGAGCACGGCGGCCGCCTCGCCGACCAGCGCTCGGGCACGGGCCGACGGGAGCGGGGACTCGCGCAGGAGCTCGGCGAGCGAGCGGCCCGGTGAGCGCTCGGTGACCACCCAGCCGAGGGCGGTGCCGTCTGCGGCGCGCTCCAGCCCGACGTCGAGCAGGTGCGGCAGGCGCTCGTCCTCGAGGGTCGCCGAGCGGCGAGCGGCGTCGACGGCTTCGGCGGCCGTCGGGCCGGAGACCACGGTGATGACCACCGGGCGCAGCAGCTGGTCGTCCTCGCCGTCCCAGGTGGCCCAGGAGCCGTCCTTCGTGCGCCGCTGCAGCAGGCGGTACCGGCCGTCCAGCAGCACGCCCACCGAGCCCGCCGCGGTGCGCGACCGTCCCGAGGTCCTCGCGCCGGGAGCGGTGCTCGTGGCGATCTGGCCGGGCTCCTCACCGCGGGAGGACAGGGGCGCGGTCTCGTCTGCCACCTCAGCTCCTCCCGTCGGCGTCCAGCGGTGCTCCAGCGCATCCGGAGCGCAGTCGTCCGACGGTTCGATGGTACGGGGACGCAGCGCGCCGCGCCCGGACCACGGACCGCGCGGCGAGCGCGTCGTGCCTGCTCGCAGCCGCGGCGCGGAGGTGCCCGCGGTGGTTCGGGGCCTTCGTCCCGGTCTGTGCCGCCGTCCTCCACCGCCGGTCCGGGGGACCCGCGTCGACCGCTGACGAGGGAGGGGACCGCCCGCGGTGCGGACGGTCCCCTCCGGGAGCTGCGGGAACTGGGCTCAGCGGCGGCCGAGCGGCCCGGGGAGCCGGCGCAGCAGGGGCTCCACCTCCTCCACCCGCAGGGTGCGCAGTCCCGCCGAGTAGACGACCAGGACGACGACGCCGCCGACCGCCGCGAGCGCCACGGCGCCGAGCACCCCGCGGTCGAGGAGGGCGTCCAGCGGGAGCACCACGGCCAGCCCCGCCGCCGCGGCAGCGACGCCCGCCACCGCCAGCCGCACGTGCGTGCGCAGGACGCGTCGGCCGTCGATCCCGCCCAGCCGCCGGCGCAGCGCCACCACGCTGGCCACCGTCCCGGCCCACTGCGAGAGGACGAAGCCGACCGCCACGCCCTCGATCCGGTGCTGCTCGGGCAGGGCGAAGCAGGCCAGCGCCGTGCCGCCCCACAGGACCGTGCTCAGCACCTGCACGAAGAAAGGGGTCTTCGCGTCCTCGAGGGCGTAGAAGCCGCGCTGCAGGAGGTACACGGCGCTGAAGGGGACCAGGCCCGCGGCCCCGAAGAGGAGCACGCGCGCCAGCACCGCGCCGTCGTTGACGCCGGCGAGCAGGACGCCGGCGGGTCCGGCGAGGGCCACGAGTCCCGCGGTCGCGACCACCGTGGCCACGGCCACGGTGCGCAGACCCGACGAGACGTCATCGCGCAGAGCCGCGACCTCGCCGGCGGCTGCGGCTCGGCTCATGCGCGTGAAGAGCGCCGTGACGAGCGAGACGGTGACGAGGGAGTGGGGGAGCACCAGCACGAGGAACGCGGAGTTCCAGATGACGTTGTTGGCGACTCCTCCGCCTTGGACGCTGGTCCCCACGTTGGCGACGACGACGGCGCTCACCTGGCTCAGCGCCAGCGCGCCGAAGGTCCACCCGGCCACCCCGCCCGCGCTGCGCAGGCCCATGCCCCTCACACCCCAGCGCGGTCGCAGCCGGACCCCGGCCCGCCGCAGCACGGGCAGGAGGACGAGCGCCTGCACCACCACGCCGAGCGTCGAGCTGCCGCCCAGCACCGCGATCTGCGTCGGGGTCCAGGCCTGTGCCGGGACCGTCTTGTCCAGGCTGCCGAAGGCCAGGTAGAAGACGACCAGACCGGCGAGCCCGACGACGTTGTTGAGCACGGGGGCCCACATGTAGGCCCCGAAGCGGCTCTTGGCGTTGAGCACCTGCCCGAGCAGCGTGTACAGCGCGTAGAAGAAGACCTGGGGGATGCACCAGAAGCCGAACGCGACGGCCAGCGACCGCTGGGCAGGACTCGCCTGGACCGTGGTGAGCAGGATGATGAGCGGAGTCGCGAGGACCAGCAGTGCGGTGATCGCCGCGAGCGCTGCCACGGCTGCCGTGACGAGCCTGTCCAGGTACTCGGCGCCGCCGTCAGGACGCTTCATCGCCTTGACCACCTGAGGCACCAGCACCGCGTTCAGCACGCCGCCAGCGATGAGCAGGTAGAGCATGTTCGGCACGGTGTTCGCCACCGAGAACTGGTTCGCCCCGTCGCCGGTGGCGCTGATCACCCGGGCCAGGAGTGCCACTCGCACGAAGCCGAGCACGCGGGAGACCGCCGTCCCCGCCGCCATCACCGCGCTCGCCCGCCCCAGTGCCGCCCCGGTGAGGGACCGGCGATCGGAACGGGCTTCAGCCACGGGTGGACTCCTCGGGACGTCGGGTGGGGGGTCCGTCGGTGTCCGCCTCCTCGGCGGAGCGCACCACGGGGGGAGCGGGGCGGTTGCGGACGCGGAGCACGGTCCGCACCACTCCGCCGACGAAGACGAGACCGGCGACGGCGGCTGCGACGGCCACGCCGCGGCCCTCCCAGTCGGCGCGCACGCGCACGCGCAGGTCCTCCGGCTTGCCGATCACCTTCCCCTGAGGGTCGGTGAGGTAGACGGTCACCCACGTGTCACCGCTCGCAGCGGCCCTCACGGGGATCTGCGCCTTCCCGTCCGACCCGGGGGCGACGGTCAGCTCCACCGGGTCGCCCGGCACCAGGCGCAGGTTGGCCGACCGCAGGTGCACGAGCACCGTGGCCGACTGCGGCAGCGCGTTGCGGACGGTGACCGGGAGGTTGACCCGCGAGGAGATGACCGTGGTGGTGCTCCCGCGCACGATCTCCAGGCCGGTGCCCAGCCGGGTGGCCGTCTGCGCGAGCTGCTCCAGGGCCTGCTGCCACCCCTGCTGGTCGCTGCGCCAGCCGAGGGCGGCAGCGGCCGTCGCGCTGCGCTGCACCGGCTGCAGCAGCGCCTGCCGGTCCTGCTCCTGGACCACGGGCGCGACCGCCTCGGCGGCCACCACGGCCTTCTCCGCGGCCTGCAGGCCGCTCGCCGGCAGCGGCGTCCCCGTGGCGCCCGAGTCGGCCTGCGCGGCCCGTCCCTGCTCCACCGACACGACCGGCAGGGCCGACCCGGACGAGAGGAGGTCAGGCAGCGAGGTGGCCCGGACCCAGGGAGCGCTGCTGACGGGGCCCAGCACCGAGGCCATCACCGACGCGTCCGGGTCCCACCCGCGGGGGAGCGCCAGCACGACGCCCCCGCCGTCCACGGCGGACACCGCCGTGTCCGCCAGGAGGCGGGCGGAGGCCTCGGCGGCGTCCACCGAGGAGCCGTCGGAGGCGGCGGACGCGAGCAGCGCGGACGCGGACGCGTCGACGAGCACGCCCGTGGCGTTCGCGGTGCTGCCGTCGGAGGCCTTGGTCGTCAGGGTGGCGACCGCCGCGCTGGTCCCGTTCCCCCCCACGGCCCCGGGCACCGACCGCGCGTCCACGAGCACGGCCGGCGCGGGGCCAGGACCGCGGGACTGGCGGGTGGCGGCGGCCGCCTCCACCACGAGGTCCTGGGGCGCCACGGCGCTGGGGTCGGCCGGCCACAGCAGGGCCGGCTCGTCGTCGCCCTCCAGGGTGGTGCGCGACTGCGCGACCGCGAGGGCGAGCAGGTCGCTGGTCCCCGCGGCCGCCGTGGCCACCACGTCGGTGTCGCCCTGGGGGAGCACGGCGGTCTGGCTGCCGGTGCGTGCGCGCAGCAGGTCCAGCCACGACTGCAGCTCGGGTGAGGTCTCCTCGGCGGTGCCGGTGGTCAGCGCGGGCGCACCGCCCGTCCCGCCGGACGACGTGGGGTCCGAGCCGGCCGTGCTCGACGAGCTCGTCGTCGTCGTGGACACCGGGGGAGTCGTGGCCCCTCCGGTGGCTGAGGGGGTCGCGGTCGCTCCGCTGCCGGAGCTGCTCCCGGCACTGCTGGCACCGCTGGCACCGCTGGGGCTCGCGCCGGCGCTGCTCCCGCTGCCGCTGGGGCTGGCCGAGGAGCCCTGCTGCGCGGGCTGGGCGAACGGACCCAGGAGGGCCGGGTCCACCACGAGGCTCGTGGAGGGCAGCGACATGGCCGGGAGCAGGTCCCGCAGCCTCCCCAGCTGGTCCTCCACCTGTTCCTCGGGGAGCTGCCCGGTGCCGACGTCGGGGGCTCCCGCGGTGACCGGGGCGACGACGGTGAGCGGAGCCGTCGCCTGGGCGCTCGACTGCGGGGCCCACACGAGGAAGGTGCGCAGCGCGGTGAGCCGCTGCAGCGAGGAGTCGAGGACGTCGATCGTCACCCCGCGCGGCCCGAAGGTGCTCCCCAGGTCCAGCTGGTCGGCCCGGACGGAGAAGTCGACCTCGGTGCTCTCCCCCGGCGCCAGCGACCGCCCGAGGGGCTGCTCGGCGCCGTCCACCTGGGCGAACCTGTCACCGCTGGACGCCCCCTGACCGGCGGCCCACGCGTCCAGCGCGGCGCGGCTGGTGAGCACCGGGGAGTTGACGAACAGGCGCGCACGGGCGCCGTCGAGCACAGCGCCGCTGGTGTTGGTCACCTGCACGCGCACCACGAGCTGCGAGCCGGGGGTGACCGCGCCCGTGCCCAGCTGCTCCAGATCGATGCCGATGCCGCTGGGGCCGACCGCCGAGGGGATCCCCGTCAGCGCTGCGGACCCGGCCGCGGTGGGGGGAGCGGAGACCGCCGGAGCGGCGAAGGCGACAGGGCCCAGCGCCACCACCGCCGTCCCGAGCAGGACCGCGAACCGGCGCGGTCCGCGACGGGGGCTGACACCCACCACGTGGTCACCCACCGCTGGCGAGCAGCTCGGTCGCCGCACGGGCGATCCGCCGCTCGTTGGAGAACGCCAGCTTCTGACCGAGCTGGGTGACCGGCACCCACGCCGCCTCGACGGCCTCCGCGTCGGGGTCGCCCTCCACGCTGATCGCTCCCCCCGTGGCCTCGAGCAGGTAGTGGTGGACCGTCTTGTGGATGCGCCGGCCCTCCGCGGAGAACCAGTAGTCGATGGTGCCGAGCTCCCCCACCACCACACCGGTGATGCCGGTCTCCTCGGCCACCTCGCGCACCGCAGCCTCCTGCGGGGTCTCGCTGCCCTCCAGGTGGCCCTTCGGCAGGCACCACTCGAGGCGGCCGGCGCGGTTCAGGCGCGCGATGAGCGCCGCGCGGGCCTCGCCGGTGGACGTCTCCACCACGATGCCTCCCGCGGACACCTCCTCGACGGTGCGCCCACCGCCGCGCCACGGGGCGCGGCCACCGCGGTCCGACGGCCGGTCCTGCTGGCGCTCGCCGCCCGGGGCGTCGCCGTGGCGGCGCCGTCCCGGCGTCGGACGACGATCGCCTGGGGACATGCGAGCCACTGTAACTACGGGAGCTCTGGCAGCCTTGACGCTCGTGCCGCGCCTCGCCAGTGGATCCGTGTCATGACCGACCGCCCGGACGACAGCCCGGACTCCCCCGCCGACGGTGGGCGTCCTGACCGCTCCGACGCCCACCTCGCCGCCGAGCGCCGCGTGCTGGACGAGCTCGCCCGGGTGGCCCCCGCAGCCGCCGAGCTGGGACGGCGCTTCGCCGCCGCGGGGCACGAGCTCGCGCTCGTCGGCGGTTCAGTGCGCGACGCGCTGCTGGACCGGCTGGGCGGCGAGGGGGAGTTCGACCTCGACTTCGCCACCTCCGCACGGCCCGACCAGACCGAGCGGCTGCTGTCCGCCTGGGGCAGTGCCACGTGGGACGCGGGTCGAGCCTTCGGCACCATCGGCGCGCGGCGCGGGGCCGTCGTGGTGGAGGTGACCACCTACCGCTCGGACGTCTACGACCCGGACAGCCGCAAGCCCGTCGTCGCGTTCGGTGACACCCTCGACGGCGACCTCTCCCGCCGCGACTTCACCGTCAACGCCATGGCGCTGCGCCTGCCCGACGGCGTCTTCGTGGACCCCTTCGGCGGCCTCGACGACCTCGCCGCCGGCTACCTGCGCACCCCGGTCGCCGCGGAGCGCTCCTTCGACGACGACCCCCTGCGCATGATGCGCGCCGCCCGCTTCGCCGCCCAGCTCGGCTTCGACCTCGCCCCCGAGGCGCTCGCGGCGGCTTCGGCCATGGCGGAGCGGCTGGCGATCGTCTCCGCTGAGCGGGTGCAGGCGGAGCTGGTGAAGCTGATGAGGGCCGCCGACCCCGTGCCCGGCCTGCGGGTGCTCGTCGACGCGGGACTGGCCGCCGTCGTCCTGCCCGAGCTCCCGGCGCTGCAGCTGGAGGTGGACGAGCACCACCGCCACAAGGACGTCTACGAGCACTCGCTCACGGTGCTGCGCCAGGCGGTCGAGCTGGAGCCGCGCTACGGGCTCGACGCCGACGGCCCCGACGTGGTGCTGCGGCTGGCGGCGCTGCTGCACGACATCGGCAAGCCCCCCACCCGACGCTTCGAGCCCGGCGGCGGCGTGAGCTTCCACCACCACGAGGTGGTGGGCGCCAAGATGACCGCTCGCCGCCTCAAGGCGCTGAAGTTCGACAAGGACACCACCAAGCAGGTGGCCCGCCTGGTGGAGCTGCATCTGCGGTTCCACGGGTACGGCGGGGGGCAGTGGACGGACTCGGCGGTGCGCCGCTACGTCACCGACGCCGGTGCCCTGCTCCCCCGGCTGCACGCGCTCACGCGCGCCGACTCCACCACGCGGAACAAGCGCCGCGCCGAGCAGCTGCAGCGCACCTACGACGAGCTCGAGGTGCGCATCACCGCGCTCCGCGAGCAGGAGCAGCTCGACGCCGTGCGGCCCGAGCTGGACGGCGCCGCCATCATGGCGCTGCTCGGCATCAGGCCCGGGCCGGTCGTGGGGCGCGCGTACCAGCACATGCTGCAGGTGCGCCTCGACGACGGGCTCCTCGGCGAGGACGCAGCCCGCGCCGAGCTGCTGCGGTGGTGGGCGCAGCAGCCGGAGTTGCAGGCGCCCGACGCCTGACCCCCTCAGCCGTCATCAGGACGACGACGAGGACGGCTGTCTGACGAGGGTCCGGCGTTCCACGCGGAACGCCGGACCCTCGACCGTCGGGTCGAGGATGACCACGTGGTGACGTCGACGACCCAGCGGCCGTGGCTCTCCGCCGAGCCCGACGACGGGCCCCCGACGTGCGGGGTGCTCCTGCTGTCGGGATCGTCCGGTCGCACGGAGGTCGATCGCGCCCGCCTGCTCGCGCGCCACGGCGCTGCCGTGCTCGCGGCGACCTGCTTCGGCGGTCCCGGCCAGCCAGCGGAGCTGGACCGGGTGCCGCTCGAGTCCTTCACGCCGGCGCTCGACGCCCTTGCCGCCCGCTGCGAGCGGGTCGTCGTGTGGGGCTCGTCCAAGGGGGCGGAGGCCGCACTGCTCGTGGCCGCTCTCGACCGCCGCGTCCGCGTCGTGGTGGCTGTGGCGCCGAGCTCGGTGGTGTGGCCCGCTCCGGGCAGAGCCGGGGGCGGGGCCGAGCAGCTGTCGACCTGGACCGTGGCGGGCGCACCGCTCCCCTTCGTGCCGCTCCTCGACGGATGGCGGCCGTCCGCTGACGAGACCGCGGACGGCGGCGTCGCCGTGAGGGGCTGGTACGAGGCGAGCCTGCGTGCAGCCGCCCCGGCGGTTCTGGACGCGGCCGCCCTTCCCGCCGAGCGCACCACCGCTCACGTCGTCCTCGCGGCCGGAGGCGATGACCGCGTATGGCCGGCAGTCCGCTCCGCCGAGCGACTGGCGCAGCGGCGCGACGCCCGAGGTCTCCTCACCACCACCGTCGTGGAGCGCGGGGCAGGGCACCGCCTGGTGCTGCCGGGTGAGCAGCCGGTGCCTCCGGGTGGAGGCCTCCTCCGGGGCGGCTCCCCGGCTGCCGACGCCGAGCTGGGACGCCGCCTCTGGGCCGTGCTCGAGCGCGTCCTTCCGCTCAGAGCTCCCCTGCCCTGACGGGCTCGGGAGCCGCCGACACCGCTCGCGCCGTTCCCCGTGGAACGCCGGCAGCGCGCGAGGGCGCCCTGGAACGCCCCGACCCGAGGAACCGACGCTGGGGCAGCGGTCGCTCAGCGACGGCCAGCGCTTCGGGGAACGGCATCGTCCGGGCGCACGCGATGTTGCTGCCGGGGAGGTGTGACCAGTGCGGCACCAGTCCCGTCGAACCCGCCGCCGTCAGTCGTCGATGACGCCGGACGGTGACGTGGGGGAGCTTCGGCGCCCTGACGAGGTCGAGCAGCCACAGGTCTGCCGCGCTCGCGGCCGAGGCGACGCCCTCGGCCTGTGCGGCCTGCCAGACCTGGCGACGGACCTCAGCGATCTCCACACCGGCAGCGTGGATCCACGTCCCACACCGACGTGGATCCTGTCCACAGGCCAGCGCTCAGCCGTCGAGCTCGTACCCGTGGGGCACCGGGAGACCCGCGAGGTCGCACAGCCGCGTCACGTCGTGGCGGTCGACGTCACGAGGCGGGTAGCCCTGGTGCCACCGCTGCGACCACGCGAGCGACTCGCAGCGGACGACGCGTCCCCCGACCGACCCGCTCCCCTCCAGAGCAGCCCGGGGGAAGCGGACGCCGCCGATCGCGCTGCCGTGGTGGAGGTCGACGTCGTCCACCGGCTCGACGAGGTGGAGGTCGAGGCGCAGCAGTCCCCCGTCTCCCACGACGAAGTTCCACGGTCGGTCGCCGGGCCAGGCCGACAGCCTGTCGATCCCCAGCTCGCCCACCGCGACGACGAACGGCTCGAAGGCCTCCGCCGACAGCCACAGGTCGAGGTCGGAGTGCTCGCGGGTCTGGTGACCGACCAGCGCGTCGACTCCCCACCCGCCGCCCACGACGACAGGCGCCCCGTGCGCATCGAGCGCGTCGAGCACCCGGACCACCTCGTCAGCCGACATGCGCGTGCTGCGTCCCGTGTCCACGCACCGCAGCCTTCCGCTCCGACGACCCGCGTTCCACGGGGTTTCCGTTCCCCGTGGAACGCTGCGCCCCGCAGGCTCAGCACCCGGCGTGGGGCCGCGCACGGGCCGACACGGCGCTCAGGGCAGCAACGGCCACCCACCACGCCGCGAGCGCCATGAGGACCGGCACCGAGTAGCCGTCCACGGGGAGCACCAGCGACGCCAGGCCGGCGGCAGCCACCGTGGCCGCGTTGGTCAGCACGTCGTAGAGGACGAAGACGCGGCCTCGGAACCCGTCGTCCACCCCCGTCTGCACCAGGGTGTCCACCGAGATCTTCACGCTCTGCGCAGTCAGGCCCAGCAGCCCCGCGGCGACCACGAGCGCCGTCGGGCCCGGCACTGCGACCAGCACCAGCGGCGCCACCGCCGAGGCTGCGGCACCCAGGACGGCCCACCGCTGCGGCCCGAGCCGCCGGGCGGCCACGGGCGTCAGGCCCGCGGCGAGCGCGAACCCCAGGCCCGACGCCAGCGTCACAGCACCCACGAGCGCCGTGGCGGCGAGCAACCCGGAGGTGCTCCCCGTGGCACCGGCTGGCGCCACCCCCGCTGGGGAGCTGACGGCCGTCCGCGCGTAGAGCAGCGACAGCACCAGCGCCACGCCGTACCCGAGGCGGTGGGCGCCGATGAGGAGCAGCGCACGTGCCGCCGTCCGCCGCTCGCGCAGGTGCCGCAGGGCACCGACGAGGTCTCGTTCGGGTCGCGTGTGCTGGGCGACGTCGTCGTCGCCGGGCCCGAGCGCGTCCTTGCCGATGCGCAGGGCGACCGCTCCCGCGGCGGCGCACAGCAGCACGGTGAGCAGCAGGAGGCGCGCGTCACCGTCGTCACCCAGCCCGACGACGGGACGGGCGGCCAGCGCCAGCGCCCCTGCCGCCAGCGCGGTGGCGCTGCCCGCGGTCGGCACGACGGCGTTGGCGGCCACGAGGTCGCGCGCCGGCAGGACCCGCGGCAGGGACGCCGAGAGCGCCGCCAGCAGCAGGCGGTTCACCGACAGGTACGCCAGCGCCACGACGAGCACCGCCAGCGGGGGACCGACGACGACGGCGACCGCCGCTCCCAGGGCCAGCGCGGCGCGTGCAGCGGACGCCACGACGAGCACCTGGCGGCGGCGGAACCTGTCCAGCACGGTGGCCGCCCACGGCCCGACGAGCGTGAAGGGCAGCAGGAGGACCGCCATCGCCCCGGCGATGGCGGCGGGTGACGCGGCGCGCTCGGGGGAGAGCAGCACGAACGACGCCAGGGCCGCCTGCAGCACGCCGTCGCCCGCCTGCCCCAGCAGCCGCACCCCGACCAGCCGGCGGGCGCCGCGAGCACGGGCCACAGCGGCTGCCCCGGCCACCAGACCGGACGTCTCGGGGCGGGGCGGCTGACGGCTCGTGCCCCCCGCGGGAGCCGTGTCAGCGCTCATGTCCCCACCCTCTCGGATCCGGCGCCGACGGGTCGACGGGTTCCACGTCGAACGCCAGAGGCCCGGACCCCCACGGGGTCCGGGCCTCTGGTCTGCCGTCAGCGGGCGGTGCGTCAGCGCTCGTTGGTGCCGGCGATGAAGGCCTCGACGTCGTCCTTGGCCTTGTCGTCGCGCTTCTGGACCGGCGGCGACTTCATGAAGTAGGACGACGGCGACGTCAGCGGGCCGCCGATGCCGCGGTCCAGGCCGATCTTCGCGGCGCGCAGCGCGTCGATGATGACGCCGGCCGAGTTGGGGGAGTCCCAGACCTCGAGCTTGTACTCCATGTTCAGGGGCACGTCGCCGAAGTTGCGGGCCTCCATGCGCACGTAGGCCCACTTGCGGTCGTCGAGCCACTCGACGTAGTCGCTCGGGCCGATGTGGACGTTGCGCTTGCCGAGGTCGTGGTCGACGTTGCTCGTCACGGCCTGCGTCTTGGAGATCTTCTTCGACTCGAGGCGGTCGCGCTCGAGCATGTTCTTGAAGTCCATGTTGCCGCCGACGTTGAGCTGGTACGTCCGGTCGACGATGACGCCGCGGTCCTCGAAGAGGCGCATGAGGGCGCGGTGCGTGATGGTCGCGCCGATCTGGGACTTGATGTCGTCCCCGACGATCGGCACACCGGCGTCGGTGAACTTCTGCGCCCACTCCGGGTCGGAGGCGATGAACACCGGCAGCGCGTTGACGAAGCCGACCTTGGCGTCGATGGCGCACTGAGCGTAGAACTCCGCGGCGTCCTCGGAACCGACCGGCAGGTAGCAGACCAGGACGTCGACGCGGGCGTCCTTGAGCGCCTGCACCACGTCGACCGGCTCGGCGTCGGACTCCTCGATGGTCTCGCGGTAGTACTTGCCGAGACCGTCGTGCGTGTGGCCGCGCTGCACCGGCACGCCCAGCGGCGGCACGTCCGCGATCTTGATGGTGTTGTTCTCGGAGTTGAAGATCGCCTCGGAGAGGTCGAAGCCGACCTTCTTGGCGTCCACGTCGAACGCGGCCACGAACTCGATGTCCGAGATGTGGTACTCGCCGAAGCGGACGTGCATGAGGCCGGGGACGGTCGCGTCGTCCGCGGCGTCCTTGTAGTACTCGACGCCCTGGATCAGGGACGCGGCGCAGTTGCCGACGCCCACGACGGCGACGCGGATGGAGCCCATCCGTTCTCTCCTCACTGGTTGGACGACAGCTGGCCGGACGGCTGGCTGGTGGTGCTGGCCTGTCCCGTCCCGTCAGCGCTGGGTCGCGCGGAGGGGGCGGGCGGCGGTGCGTGCGGGGACCTGGACGGAGCCCCGGACCCGGACCCGGAGCTGCGCTCGCGCTCGACGAGCTCGTCGAGCCAGCGCAGCTCCCGCTCCAGGGAGTCGGTGGTGTGGCGGTGCAGCTCCGCGGACCAGCTGTCAGCGCGGGCGCTCGCGCCGGCGGCGCCCACGCGCTCCAGGCGCTCGACCACGCGGGTGCGGCGCCCCTCGAGGATGCGCAGGCGCGTGGCGGGGTCGGTGCTGCCGAAGAAGGCGAAGTGGACGTCGAACTGCTCGTCCTCCCACGTCGCCGGTCCGGAGTTGGCCAGCAGCGAGCGGAGCTGGCCGCGGCCGGCGTCGGTGAGCTGGTAGACCACCCGACTGCGCTTCCCGGCGAGCGGGGGCGTCGCGGTGGTGGGCGAGCTCTGCGTGATCCAGCCCCGCTCCTCCATGGAGCGCAGGGCCGGGTAGAGGCTGCCGAAGGAGATGCGGCGGCGCAGCGGGCCGATGACGAGGTCGATGCGCTTGCGCAGCTCGTAGCCGTGCAGCGGCGCGTCGTCCAGGAGCCCGAGGACGGCGATGGTGAGGGCGTCGGAGCCTCGTGCCACCCGCCGTCCTCCCCGCCGTCGTCCCCGGTGCCCGGTCTGCGGTGCGCGAAGCACTCGCAGATGTATCGAGCCGATACATCTGCGGACTGTAGCGGCGCGACCGGGAGTGCGCGAGTCGTGACCCACCCGTGAGGCCGAAGACCAGCCCCGCTTCAGGCCAGCGCCGCATACTGGCGGGGACTCGAGACCGCTCCACCCGCGGCGCCGCCGAGCCCAGGACGGGCTGGCAGCGCCCGCACGACTCCAGGGACGCACCCGGTGCCTTCTCACCCCCAGGCCCCCAGCCGACGCTCCGCCCCCGCCGCGCGCACGGCCGACCCCCGCCACGGGGGCGGTGGTCCTGCGCGGCCGCCGGCGCAGAAGAAGCGCCGCCGCTGGGTGCCGTCGTGGCAGCTGGTGGTGAGCGGCCTCCTGCTCCTGGTGATCCTCGTGGTGGGTGCCGGTGCCTTCGCCTACGCCACCACGCCGGCGCCGTCGATGAACGCCGCCGCCCTCAAGGCGACCACCACCGTCTACTACGCCGATGGCAAGACCGTCATGGGCGAGCTCAACGACGGGGTCGACCGCAAGCCTCTGGAGCCCAACCAGATGCCCACGTCCGCCAAGAACGCGGCGGTCGCCTCCGAGGACCGCACCTTCTACGAGAACAAGGGCGTCTCGGTCACCGGCCTCGGTCGAGCGGTTCTCGGTGTGATCACGGGGCAGTCGGACGCTGGCGGTGGGTCCACGATCACCCAGCAGTACGTGAAGAACATCACGGGCAAGAACGAGCACGCCTACACGCGCAAGGCCACCGAGGCCATCCAGGCGATCAAGGTGGACCAGCAGTACTCGAAGGACCAGATCCTGACGAGCTACCTCAACACCGTGTACTTCGGGCGCGGCGCCTACGGCATCGGGGCGGCGGCCGAGGCCTACTTCGGCCTCCAGGACCCCACCCAGCTGAGCAACGAGCAGGCGGCCCTGCTCATCGGCATCCTCCCCGCGCCGTCCGCTTACGACCCCGCCGTCGACTCCACCAACGCTCAGAAGCGCTACTCCTACGTCATGAACGCCATGGCTGAGATGAAGTACGTCTCTGCCGACGAGGTGGCCGCCAATCCGAAGATGCCGCAGACGGCAGAGCAGCAGAAGCCGACCTGGTTCGAGGGCCCCAACGGCTACCTCCTCCAGGCGGTAGTCCAGGAGGTCGCAGGTCTGGACAACGGTCTCACCGTCGAGACGCTCGACGGTGGGACTCAGCGCATCGACACCACTGATGCGGTCGCCACCGCAGGTCTTCAGATCGTTTCGACGATCGACCCCAACCTCCAGCAGGCCGCCGTCGACACCATGGCCGACAAGCGGGCCTATCCGACAAGCGGGCGACCGGAGTCGGTACGGGCGGGCCTCGTGTCCGTCGACCCGCAGACCGGCGGCGTCCGAGCGATGTACAGCGGGGACGACCCCAAGAACAACTTCGACGCCGTCACCTACGGAAATGCTCAGGCCGGCTCGACGTTCAAGCCCTTCACTCTCCTGGCAGCGCTCGAGAGTGGGAAGTTCAGCCTCTCGGACACCTTCGACGGGTCCAGCCCGCAGACCATCGACGGGTTTCCCGTCAAGAACTACGGGCGCGGGAACGGTGAGCAGTTCGGGGACATCAACCTTGTCAAGGCGACCGCCGACTCCGTCAACACCGTCTACGTCAAGCTCAACGAGGAGATCGGACCCGACAAGACGGCCGAGGTCGCGCAGCAGCTGGGCGCACCTGTGGCCAAGAGTGAGACGGACCTGCTGTCGAACGTCCTCGGAACCTCTACGGTGAAGCCGATCCAGATGGCGCAGGCCTATGCGGCTCTCGCCAACGGTGGTGAGGTGCGCCCCGCCCACTTCGTGGCCTCTGTCAAGCAGGGCGACGCAGTTCGCTACAACGAGAACACCAACCCGACGCACACCTTTGACAAGCAGGCAGTTGCCGACACCGTCTACGCGATGCAGGCGGTGACCAAGAAGAACGGCACTGCGGAAAGCGTGGGCAACGCGTTCGGCAACCGGCCCATCGCGGGGAAGACGGGCACCACGAGCGGGAACAAGGCTGCGTGGTTCAACGGCTTCACGCCGCAGCTCGAGACCGCTGTCGTCCTCTACAACACCGGCCCGGCTCCTGACTTCGCCCAGCTGTCTCTCGGCTCTTGGGGAGGCGTCTCTGAGATCACCGGCGGCACCATCCCCGCCAAGATCTGGACCTCCTACATGCAGAAGGCGCTCAAGGGCACCGACATCGAGCAGTTCCCGAAGCCCTCCAGGCAGGTGAGCTCCAACCCGACCCCGACGGCGACGCCCACGCCCACCGACACGGCGACGTCCTCGCCGACGGACAGCCCCACCGACGGCTCGACCGCCTCGGCGAGCCCGACGGACGGCGCCACCGGCGGCCCGACAGACGGCGCCACCGGGGGCCAGAACGGGGGCCAGAACGGCGGCCAGAACGGGAACGGCGGCGGGAACGGCGGCCCGGGGCAGAACCAGGGCGACACCACCGCGCAGGCAGCCGGCCAGCCCGGCGTCGCCGATCGCGTGGCGGCCCGTCTGAACCAGGCCCGGCCCGGACAGCAGGCCGCCGGTGGTCCTGCCGGCCCGGGCGCCCGCGGGCAGGGCTGACGAGGCCCGGCGCGGGTCGCAGGGCACCGGTGGGGGACGATCCACGCCGTGGGTGCTCCCAGTCGCAGCGACGGCGTCGTCAGGGCCGCCAGCGAGGTGGTCGGCGGTCCGCTCGGTGACCGCGCCGCCCCTCCCGGCGCACCGGGAGGTCCACGCGGCCGCCTCTGGGGCGCCGCTCCCCTGCTGGCGCTGGCGGCCGTCGTCCCGGTCGCCCTGGCCGCGCTGACGCGGCAGCACTGCCGGACCACCGGGTGGGCGGCGCCGGACCAGTACGTGCACGCCTGCTACTCCGACGTCCCCGCCCTGGCCGCCAGCGCCGGCGGCGCCAGCGGCCAGACCCCGACCACCGCGGTGCTGCTGCGGGTGCTGGACCTGGTGAGCTCCACCCCTCGCGGCGCCTTCGACGCGTCCGTGCTGCTCGCGGCGCTGTCGCTGTCGTTGGCGGCGGTGCTCGTCGTCCGGGCGCGCTCGGGGGTGGCGGGCGCCTCCGGCTGGGACGCCGCGCTGGTTGCCCTCAGCCCCGTGGTGGTGACCGCCGGGTTGGTGTCCGTGGACCTCGCGGCCGTGGCGCTGCTGGCCGGGGCGCTGCTCGCCGTCGCGCGGCGCCACCCCGCGGTGGCGGGGGCGCTGGTCGGGCTCGCAGCGGGAGTGAGGCCGGCGGCAGCGCTCGTCGTCGTCGCGATCTGGCTGGTGGTGCTCCTCGGGCGCGGAGCGCGGCGCGGCGACGGTGCGCAGGACGAGCCGCTGGGGGTGCTGGACGCCCTCGCCGCCACCGCGGCGGCTGTCCTCGCCGGGGGCGTGGTCACCCTGCTGTCCAGCGTCGGCCTCGGCGGGCAGCCCGGCGGCTCGCGCTGGTGGGACGGCTCGGGCGGCGCCGGCTTCGGCTCCCTGTGGCTGCTGCCCGGCCTCCAGGGCGACCTGCCCGACGGCAGCCGCCTCCCCTGGTCCGCGCTGCCCGCCGGGGCCGTGACCGCCCTCGCCGGCGTGGGCCTGCTCGTCGTCCTCCTCCTGGGGGCGGCCGCGGCGGCCCGGACCGCCGGAGCCGACCCCGTTCGCAGGCTGGCCGCCGTGGCGCTCGTGCTCGTGGCCGGGGGGCTCGCCGTCTCCCCCAGCGTGCCCGTGCAGGCGACGCTGGTGGTGCTGCCGCTGGCCGCCGTCGCCGCGCCCCGGTGGCGGGACCACCTGCCGTGGGCGCTCGCCGAATGCGCCTACGCCACCGGCACGTGGCTGTACCTGTACGCCACCAGCTCCTCCGACGGTCGCGGCCTGTCCCCCGGCGGGTACGCCGTCCTGCTGGTGCTGCGGCTGGCTGCGCTCGGCTACCTGGCCGTGCAGGGCGTCAGGACGACGGCGAGGGGTGCCGCGCCGGCGGGCTCCCGGCGGGCCGCGAGGGTCTCCGACGACGCCGTCAGAGCAGCTGCTCCCCAGCCGGTAGACTGACCTGCTGGTCCGGGTCCCCGGGCCGCTGCCGCCTGCGAGGGCGGCACCTCCTGTCACGGAGAGACCGTGACCGCCGAGTCCAGAGGAGGTGGGCCGCTGATGCGCGCCTACGAACTGATGGTCATCCTCGACGCCGAGCTCGAGGAGCGCACCGTCGCTCCCTCGCTCGACAGGTTCCTCAACGTCGTCCGCGCCGACGGTGGCACCGTCGACAACGTCGACATCTGGGGCCGTCGTCGCCTGGCCTACGACATCGACAAGAAGTCCGAGGGCATCTACGCCGTCGTGACCATGAAGAGCGAGCCGGCCACCGCCAAGGAGCTCGACCGCCAGCTCAACCTCAACGAGGCCGTGCTGCGCACCAAGCTCCTGCGCCTCGAGACCGCCTGAGACCCGCTGTCGGCGCCGGCTGCTAGACCGGCGCTGCACGCGGACCGCACGCGACACGACCCCCAGCTGCTGAGGAGCACACCATGGCCGGCGAGACGACGATCACCGTCATCGGCAACCTGACGAGCGATCCGGAGCTGCGGTTCACCCCGTCCGGGGCGGCTGTGGCCGGTTTCACCGTGGCCTCCACGCCCCGCACGTTCGACCGCCAGAGCAACGAGTGGAAGGACGGGGAGACCCTGTTCATGCGCTGCTCGGTCTGGCGCGACGCGGCGGAGAACGTCGCCGAGTCCCTCACCCGCGGCACGCGGGTGATCGTCACCGGCCGCCTGGTCTCGCGCTCGTACGAGACCAAGGAGGGCGAGAAGCGCACCACCATGGAGATGCAGGTCGACGAGATCGGCCCGTCGCTCCGGTACGCCAACGCCAAGGTCAACAAGACCCAGCGCTCCGGCGGTGGCGGTGGTGGCGGCTTCGGCGGCGGTGGACAGGGCGGGGGCGGCGGCTTCGGCGGCGGCTCCGGGTCCGGTGGGGGTGGCGGCTACGGCGGCTCCTCCGGCGGCGGCCAGTCCAACGACCCGTGGGCCACCGGCCCCTCGGGCGGCCAGGGCGGCGGCGGCCAGAGCTCCGGCTCCGGCGGCGGCAGCTGGGGCGGCGGCTCGTTCAACGACGACCCGCCGTTCTGACAGACCTCGAGGTCGGCCGGTCTCGGCTGCGCCCGTGACCGGCTCCGGCCAGCACTGACACACACCAACACCCACCATCCCGGCCCCTGCCAGCGGGGTCGGGCTCCGAGAGAGGGAGCTCCACGATGGCCAAGCCCGCTGTGCGCAAGCCCAAGAAGAAGGTCAACCCGCTCAAGGCGGCGAAGATCACCACGGTCGACTACAAGGACACCGCGCTGCTGCGGAAGTTCATCTCCGACCGCGGCAAGATCCGCGCCCGCCGTGTGACCGGTGTGTCCGTCCAGGAGCAGCGCCAGATCGCCACCGCCGTGAAGAACGCGCGCGAGATGGCCCTGCTGCCCTACACCAGCTCGCCGCGCTGACCCGGCCGACAAGAGGAGACCGAGAGATGAAGCTCATCCTCACGCAGGAGGTCACCGGCCTCGGTGCCCCCGGCGACGTCGTCGACGTCAAGGACGGCTACGCCCGCAACTACCTCGTGCCCCGCGGTCTGGCCACCGGCTGGACCAAGGGCGGCGAGAAGCAGGTCGCGTCCATCCGCGCGGCCCGCGCCACCCGCGAGCTGGCCTCCATCGACGAGGCCAAGTCCGTCAAGCAGCGCCTGGAGTCCGCTCCGGTGAAGCTGCAGGTGCGCACCGGCACAGGCGGCCGCCTGTTCGGGTCCGTGACCCCGTCCCTGGTCGCCTCGGCGGTCAAGGACTCCACGGGCACGTCGATCGACCACCGCAAGGTCGAGATCGGCAACCCGATCCGGTCCACCGGCGAGTACACCGTGCAGGTGCGCCTGCACCCTGAGGTGTCCGCCTCGATCGACGTGCAGGTCGTCCCGGAGGCCTGAGCCCCCGCTGACGCGCTGCAGCGCCGCTGCACCACCTCGACGCCCGTCCCGCTTGCGGGGCGGGCGTCGTCGCGTTCCGGGGCGCGGAGGCCGGCGGTCACGTCAGGGGACGTCGGGCTGCGAGTCGCTCGCCGGCAGTGGACACCGTCGAGCGGTCCTCGCCAGGGGGGCTCAGCCTGCCCACCGGAGGTGGCGCGGAACCCCGTGGTCGTCATCAGGTGTGTGCCCGAGGGGTGGCGTCACCGCTCAGCGTCGTGCCAGCGCTGGGCCGCTCCAACGGGCCGGGGGCTCGGCGGTGGACGGGAGGGTGTGGACGGTGGCCAGGCGTGCTCTCATGACCCACAGCGACGCTGGGGAATGCTCCATCAGCGCTGCGTCACCACCGGCGCGTCGGCTGCGACACGCCGGTGCAGCGACACGCCGAAACCTGGAGTTCACCCTGTGGACGGTTCTCCGTCCACACCCGGTGGATGGACAACGATGCAGGTCACAGGTCGTGCTTCTGTGATCGACACTGAGTTATCCACAGTTGTCCACAGGTCTGTCCCCAGGTTGTGGACAACTGCCACCTCCTGCGCCGCTGGTGGGAGCCCTGCCGCCCGCGGCTGTCCACAGGGTCGGTGCGCCGGACCGCGCTGATCGCCGTCGCCGACCGCCGCGGGCGCCTACCGTCGTCCCTGCCACCGAGTCCGCGGCAGCAGGCGGCGAGCGCCCTCCGGCCCTCCCGTCCACCCTGTTCCGCCGTCGGCCCGCGGACTGTCGGTGGTGGGTGGCTAGATGGGCCCAGCACCACGAAGGACCAGACGAGCAGGCGGTGCAGGACGGGCGAGCGGAGATCCGCTCGGGAGAGGCAGGAGGGCCGACACGGATGTCACTGGCTGACCTGGAGCCGTACGAGTCCTCCTCGGGACCGTCGGAGGAGCTGGGGCGCACGCCCCCGCAGGACGTCGCCGCCGAGATGAGCGTGCTGGGCGGCATGATGCTCAGCAAGGACGCCATCGCCGACGTCGTCGAGCAGATCCGCGGCACGGACTTCTACCGGCCCGCCCACGAGCTCATCTACGACGCGATCATGGACCTCTACGGTCGCGGCGAGCCGGCGGACGCCATCACCGTCGCCGCCACCCTGACCCGCAAGGGCGAGATCGGGCGCGTCGGCGGCAACGGGTACCTGCACACCCTCATCTCCTCGGTGCCGACCGCCGCCAACGCCGGCTACTACGCGAGGATCGTGCGCGAGCGCGCCGTGCTGCGCCGCCTCGTGGAGGCCGGGACGCGCATCGTGCAGCTCGGCTACGCCGCCGAGGGCGGCGACGTCGACGCGCTCGTCAACACCGCCCAGGCGGAGGTCTACGCGGTCACCGACCAGCGCCAGACCGAGGACTACGTGCCGCTGGGGTCGACCATCGAGGCGACGATCGATGAGATCGAGGCCTCCAGCCACCGCGGCGACGGGATGATCGGCGTCCCCACGGGCTTCGCCGACCTCGACGCCCTCACCAACGGGCTGCACGGCGGCCAGATGATCGTCATCGCCGCCCGGCCGGCCATCGGGAAGGCGCTGGCGCTGGACACGCCTCTGCCCACCCCCACCGGCTGGACGACCATGCGGGACGTCGTCGTAGGTGACGAGGTGCTCGCCGCCGACGGGACGCCGACCCGTGTCGTCGCGGCGACCGAGGTCATGGCCGACCGCCCGTGCTTCGAGGTCGTCTTCGACGACGGGACCACCGTCGTCGCCGACGCCCAGCACCAGTGGGCCACCAAGACCCGCCACGAACGGCGCGTGGGTCTGCCCGCTGCTGTGCGGACCACCGAGCAGATAGCCCGGTCGGTGCGCTGTTCGACCGCAGATCGGCGCGCCGAGCACAGCGTGGACGTCGCTGGGGCGCTCCAGCTCGAGCCACAGCAGCTCCCTCTGTCCCCCTACGCCCTAGGCGTGTGGCTGGGTGACGGTCACACCGATGCGGCCAGGTTCACCACCGCTGACCCCGAGATCGTCGCTTTCGTCGAGGGGGAGGGCTACGAGGTGCGGCCCGTCCCTGGGACGATCAGCTACTCGTGGTGCCTGGTGCAACCGGCTCTCGACGAGCGCACCTGTGTGGTGTGCGGTGCGACCTTCACACCGCGCACCAGCCAGGTCTGGACCTGTGGGAGGTCGTGTGGCGGCCGCGCCAAGACGGTCAGCCCCGCCGTCCCGTCGCCGACGTGTCCCGACTGCGGCCGACCCTCGTCCGGCTTGCGCCGGTGCGCCGACTGCCACGCCGACCACGGGTCCGTCCGGGGCCTCCTGCGGGGGCTCGGGGTGCTTGGAGACAAGCACCTACCCGCCGCGTACCTGAGAGCGAGCGAACAGCAGCGCAGAGATCTCCTCGCGGGCCTCCTCGACAGTGACGGCACCGTCACCCCGACCGGCAGCGTGCAGTTCTCCGTGACCGACGAGCGGCTCGCCCAGGACGTTCAGGAGCTGGTGCTGGGCCTGGGCTACCGCTGCGGTGTCTCCACCCGCCGTGTGACGACTCGCCGCGCTGAGCGTTCCACCTGCTACACCATCACCTTCACCACTGACGACGACGTGTTCAGGCTCGAGCGCAAGCGCATGGTCCACAAGCTCCGTCGTCGCCCCTCTACGGCGAGGTTGCGGCAGCGCTACGTCGTCGAGGTCCGTCCGGTGACGAGCGTCCCCGTGCGGTGCATCGAGATCGACCACCCCTCGCACCTCTACCTCGCGACGCGCTCGATGGTGCCCACGCACAACTCGACGATCGGGCTGGACATCCTGCGGTCGGCGGCCATCAAGAACAACATGCCCGCCGTCGTCTTCTCCCTGGAGATGGGCAAGACCGAGATCACCATGCGCCTGCT
This sequence comes from Quadrisphaera sp. RL12-1S, assembly GCF_014270065.1. Taxonomy (NCBI): domain Bacteria; kingdom Bacillati; phylum Actinomycetota; class Actinomycetes; order Kineosporiales; family Kineosporiaceae; genus Quadrisphaera; species Quadrisphaera oryzae. The sequence goes on from NZ_JACNME010000019.1 coordinate 42,843, forward strand.
GTCGGCGGAGGCCAAGGTGCCGCTGCAGAACATGCGCAAGGGCACCATGCGCGAGGAGGACTGGACCCGCCTGGCCCGCACCATGGGCGCCGTCAGCGAGGCGCCGCTGTTCATCGACGACAGCCCCAACATGACGCTGATGGAGATCCGCGCCAAGTGCCGCCGCCTCAAGCAGCAGCACGGCCTCAAGCTGGTCGTCATTGACTACCTGCAGCTCATGACCTCGGGCAAGAAGGTCGAGAGCCGCCAGCAGGAGGTCTCGGAGTTCTCCCGCGCCCTCAAGCTGCTCGCCAAGGAGCTCGAGGTGCCCGTCATCGCCATCTCGCAGCTGAACCGCGGTCCTGAGCAGCGCACCGACAAGCGGCCGGCCATGAGCGACCTGCGCGAGTCCGGCTGCATGACTGCTGACACACGCCTCATGAGGGCCGACACGGGTGCTGAGGTGACCCTCGGTGAGCTCGTGGCCAACGAGGACCGCGACATCCCGGTCTGGGCCCTCAACGAGCGGCTCCAGCTGGTCCCCCGGACGATGACGCACGCCTTCCCCAGTGGCACCAGGGAGGCGTTCCGCCTGCGACTGGCGTCGGGTCGGGAGGTCACGGCGACGGCCAACCACCCGTTCCTGACCTTCGACGGTTGGAAGCCCCTGGGAGAGCTGGCTGCCGGCGACCGTCTCGGCGTGGTGCGCCACGTCCCGCCGCCCCTGCAGATCACGGCGTGGGACGACGATGAGGTGGTGCTGCTGGCGCACTTGATCGGGGACGGGTCGATGGTGGCCCGCCAGCCGATCCGGTACGCGAGCATCGACGAGGCGAACCTCACCGCCGTCGCTGAGGCCGCTGCGCGCCGCTTCGGCATCACTGCTGTGCGCGACGAGTACGCGGCGGCTCGTGTCACCACTCTGCGACTCCCAGCTCCCTACCGACTGACCCACGGCAAGCGGAACCCCATAGCAGCGTGGCTCGACGGCCTGGGCATCTTCGACAAGCGCAGCCACGAGAAGTTCATCCCGGCTGGCGTCTTCGGGCTCCCGAAGGCGCAGGTGGCGATGTTCTTACGGCACCTGTGGTCCACCGACGGCTGCGTGCACTGGCAGGAGAGCCAGGGCAAGGCGATCATCTACTACGCCTCCACGAGTCGCCGCTTGGTCGAGGACGTCGCGCGGCTGCTGCTGCGCTTCAACATCAACGCGCGTCTCAAGACCGTGACGAAGGCCGGGTACCGCGATGGCTACCAGCTGCACCTCATGGACGTGGACACCCAGCGCCACTTCCTGACGGAGATCGGGTGCCACGGGGCTCGCGGCGTGAAGGCTCAGACCGTGCTGGAGCGCATTGGCGAGCGTGTCGGACGAGTGCGTCGGGACTCCGTGCCCGCCGAGGTCTGGCCCAGGATCCGCGAGGCCATGGAGAGCTCTGGTGTCGAGCCGGAGCGGTTCCGCTCGATCCTGCGTCGCGAAGGCATCCAGCTCAAGGCGAACGCCCCGATGACGCGTCAGCGGCTCGCGCGCGTGGCGGAGGTCCTGGGTTCCGCTGACCTCGACGTCATCGCGACGAACGACGTGTTCTGGGACGAGGTCGTCTCCATCACGCCGGTCGGCCCGGTGGACGTCTACGACGCGACGGTGATGGGGCTCCACAACTTCGTCGCCAACTCCATCGCCTCGCACAACAGCATCGAGCAGGACGCCGACATGGTCATCCTGCTGCACCGCGAGGACGCCTACGAGAAGGAGAGCCCGCGTGCGGGGGAGGCCGACCTCATCGTCGCCAAGCACCGCAACGGTCCCACGGACACGATCGTCGTGGCCTTCCAGGGCCACTACTCGCGCTTCGTCGACATGGCCACGGGATGACGGAGGGCAGGGACGAAGCCGCATCGAGCGAAGGTGTGACGAGAAGTCGCCCTGACGATGGACCGAGAGAGTTGACGAGCGCCGATCCGCTTCGTGATCTAGCCCGGCAGATGCATGAGGTTCTGGGGGACGCGGACTACTTCGCTCTGACCCTCACTGCGGATGATTCCGGTGGCGTGGTGGTGGGCAGGCAGACCCACTGGGTTGGCGCGGGGCGCCGGCCAATGTGGGAGATGAGAAGTCTTGTCCCGTGAAGTGGTGTAGATCCCGGAGCCGCTCCTGGTGATCAACGCGGCCGTCGACATCGGCGACGGCGCAGCGATCAAGTTGAGCGGTCACCGCGCGATGTCAGTGAGACCTGCCTAGGGAACTCACCGAAGGACACCAGCGCGGTGACCGATGACCACTCTGCCCTGCTCGCCCTGCTCGCCGAGCTGCACGACACGACCGAGTCCGACCGCATCCGCAGGATCGCTGAGCACGCTTACCAACAGCTCGTGGATGCCGAAGCCGCCGTAGCCATCGGCGCCGACCGCTATGAGCGCACCGAGCAGCGCCTGGCCCACCGCAACGGCACCCGGGCCAAGACCCTGGCGACCACCGCTGGGGACCTTCAGCTGCGCCTACCGAAGCTGCGCACCGGCTCCTTCTACCCGAGCCTGCTGGAGCGGCGCCGCCGCATCGACCAGGCGCTGTTCGCCGTCGTGGCCGAGGCCTACGTCCATGGGGTGTCCACCAGGAAGGTCGACGACCTCTTCGCCGCCCTCGGCGTCGCATCCGGGATCAGCAAGTCCGAGGTCAGCCGGATCTGCGCCGACCTGGACGTGGAGGTCGCCGCCTTCCGGACCCGACCGCTGGGTGAGCACCCCTACCCGTACGTGTTCTTGGACGCCACCTACTGCAAGGCCCGCGTGGGTCACCGCGTGGTCAGCAGAGCGGTGGTCATCGCCACCGGCGTCACCGCCGCAGGTCACCGTGAGGTCCTCGGCGTGGACGTCGCCGGCTCCGAGGACGAAGCGTTCTGGAAGGCGTTCCTGACGGGGTTGAAGCGCCGCGGGCTGTCCGGGGTGCAGCTGGTCATCAGCGACGCCCACGAGGGCCTGAAGAAGGCCATCGCGCGCTCGATGTCCGGGGCCAGCTGGCAGCGGTGTCGGGTGCACTTCGCCAGGAACTTGCTGGCCCACGTGGCCAAGGCCGACGGTGAGGTCGTCACCGCCGCCTACAGGACGGTGTTCGCCCAGCCGACCGCGGCCGGCGTCGCCGCGCAGTGGGACCACGTCGCGGCCAGCTTCACCACCACCCACCCCAAGGTCGCCGCGGTCATGGACGCCGCCCGCGAGGACGTGCTGGCGTTCCGATCATCAGCACCGCCTTCCCCGCGGCGCACTGGAAGAAGATCTGGTCCACCAACCCCCTGGAGCGCCTGAACAAGGAGGTCAAGCGGCGCACCGACGTGGTGGGGGTCTTCCCCAACGACGCAGCCCTGCTGCGGCTGACGGCGTGTGTGCTGATCGAGGCCCACGATGAGTGGGCCGCTGGCGAGCGTCGCTACCTGTCGGAGGCGTCGATGGCTGCGCTGAACGGCACCAACGTCGCCACCTTGCCGGCCATCACCAGCACCGGCACGACCGGTGGATCAGGCGTCGACACCGGGGCCGCCATGACGGCATGATCCCCACCAGCTGGCCCCGCACGGTGAGAACGATCTACACCACTACAGGGGACGTGACCCGGAGTCATCGATGTACCTCAGATGTTCTGGTTGACAGAGCAGTCAGTTCTGTAGCGGGGGTGGCGTTCGTGCTCGCAGTGTTGGGGACTGCTGTGGTGATGGTTCCTGAACGCTCGTAAGCGGTGATGATCCCCTGAGGGGAGACACCATTTCCGTTGTATACGCGACCGTTGTAGATGACTCGAAATATCTCGTTGCGGCGGACATCGAAGAGGGCATAGATGGCGCTTCGTCCGTCACCCTGATAGTCATCGACCCTCTCTATGCGTGAAATCGTGAGAGCCATCTCCGAGTCAAAGGTGGAATTCCATCGCGCCGTGATGTGGTTGGATCCCCAGCTGCTGGTGCCGCAGCGCAGTGCCAGCTTCTCCGACCCTCGGTCGTAGGTCTTAATCAGGTATGTATACGAATTTCCACTGCAGTAGCTGTCGCACACATGGCCGACCGGGCTGAGTCAGGCGTCTTCGATGCGCCTGTCACCCAGGCCGTGGTCGACCCATTCCTGCTTGCGGGAGTTCCAGCTGATGACCCCACGGTCAAAGCGATCCGTCAGCCGGGCAACTACCGTCTGGAAGTCAGGCGCAAGCACCTGCGCCTCATCCGCCGGTGTTTCCCGGTCGAGCCGCATGATCCGATCACGGTCACCCGGATTGGCCAGCAGATTGGCGAAGACCATCGAGTCTTGGTCCACCAGTACTGGCAGCCACTCCGGGCGCCATGTTGCCGTCGGGTCATCCGGCGAACCTGCGCGGGACTGCTCCCACCACCAATCGCGCAGCGCCACGGCATCGCGCAGGCCCGGGAGTCTCCAGAAAAAGAAGGTGTACGGCTGGTCGTTGTCATAGGGGACGTTGTAGTCAATCCCGTCGTGCCAGCTCCACCAGGCTTCCAGGTCAGTTCCCAGTGGTGGCAGCGGCGGATCGACTGACTGTCCAGTCTGCATGTCCGCCGGTGATCGGAGGTGTCCGAACAACGGCAGTTCATGCTGCTGCAGTGTGGTGATGAAGGCGGCGTAGGTCGGGTCGTCGGGCGGCCCATAGGGAGGCGGCATAGTCACTTCCCGCAGACGAAGGCTGTATCGGCAGTCGTGGTGGAGATCGTCTGGTTGCCGTAGATGGGGATGACCAAGTACTGCCGGGTCACGCCAATGGAGCAGACACTGTAGAAACTGTTGAGGCGAGATCCTTCCAAGTGGTTCTGCGTGGAGTTGACCTGCTTGAGCGAGGCCATCGGCTTGGCGGGCGATATCGAGCTATCAGCAGCGCCGCCCTCCTTGGCACTGGCGAACGGGTACTCGTCACAGTTCTTGCCCGACTGTATCGTCTTGCAGACATCATAGGAGCGGTACCAGTTCTTTTGTCGCGCGTCAGGCTTTGTGGCAGTCCCCGTTGCCTACGGGGTTGACCAGCAAGGAGCCTGACCACCATGCCAAGACCACCAGCCCTGGCGACCGAGGAGAAGACCCGGATCGTGCTGTCGATCCTCGCCGGAGAGACCACCGTCGCCGAGGCCGCCAGACGCGCGAGGGTCTCCGAGCAGTCCGTCGGCACCTGGAAGCGGCAGTTCCTCGAAGCCGGCCGCACAGGCCTGGCTTCGGGCAAGAACGGACCCTCCACCCGCGAGGCCCAGCTCGAAGCCGAAGTCGCCGACCTGACCACCGCCTTGGGCGAGGGCGCCGTCGAGATCCGCGTCTGGAAGAAGTCCGCTGAGGGGCGCCTGGGCCCTTCGAAGACCTCGAGGTGATCCGCGTTGAGGCGGGCATGCCGACCACGAGGTTCGCCTCCTTGATCGGCGTGCCCGAGCGAACCTGGCGCCGTCACCAGGCCCGAGCCCGCGTCCAGCGCCCCTGCGAAGGGTCCCTGGCCGCGCCCGGCGCGGGAATCGGCCCGCGAGGTCGCCCGTCGCCACGCGCTGGCTCACCCGGCCTGGGGCCACCGCAAGGTCTGGGCGATGTGCAGACATGAAGGGCACGTGGTGTCCCAGGCCACCGTGCTGCGGCTGCTGCGCGACGAGGGCCTCATCTTGGAGGCCAACTACCAGCGAGAACGCCGCCAGCTCCCCGCCCGCCGCAAGGCCGCCTTCGCGGTGGAGCCCACCGGCCCGAACCAGGTCTGGCAGCTGGACTTCTCCGAGTTGATCGTCGGCCCGAGACGACCACCGGCGGCACGTGGCGGATCGCGGGCTGGCGGGACTACTGGAGCAAGTACGAGCTGGGCTGGCACACGTCCGCGACGGCGAACATGCACGACGCGATCGCCGCCGTCGAGGCCGCCCTGGTCGAGGCCGAGCGCTTGGCGGGGGCGCCGCTGGTGGACCTCGCCCCACGGGACGAGGACGGGCACGTGCAGCCGCTGGTCACCCTCGTCACCGACAACGGCGGCCCGTTCCGGTCCTTCCGATTCGAGGCGTTCATCGCCACCCACCCCGAGCTTCGCCACGTCAGGACTCCGGTCCGCACCCCCGGGCAGAACGGCTCACGAGAGCGTGGCTTCGGGTCCTTGAAGTACGAGCGGCTCTTCCTGGAGGAGGTCGAGCACGTCCTGGACCTCCTCGCCCACGCCGAGGACTACCGCGTCGAGTACAACACCGTGCGCCCTCACGAGGCGATCGCCTGGAACCGGCCCTTCGAGGTGCACACCGGCGTCGCCGACCCGCTGGTGCCCAACTTTCCCGAACCCCAGAACCTGCCAGCTACTTGACGCGGGACAGGTGTCGACCAGGGCATGTGAGACGGGCACCACATCGAACTGACGGAATGACACCCGCTGCGGCTCTAGCGATGGACCTCGGTCGCGTAGCGGGGCGTGTCATTCGCTCAGTCCGCGGTGCCCTGGCCCCTCCGCAGTCTGGCCGGAGGCGTCAGGTGAGGTCGGCATCCATCGCCGCGACGAAGTCGCGCTTGACCGCCCGCCAGGCCTCGTCGGTCATGGTGCGGCGCCAGTACGGCGAGCAGGACATGTCCGACCGCGCCAGCCCGCGGTCCACGAGCAGGTGGCGGCGGACCGCCTTGACCTCCTCGGCCTCGCCGTGCACGAACGCGTGCACCCGGCCGCCGGGCCAGTCCAGCGCCCGCGCCGCGTCCAGGAGGAGCGCGGTGTCGCGCTCGTCGTCGCCGGTGCGGTGCAGCCACCGGACGTCGGCGCGAGCCGGCGCCACCAGCGGGAGCTCGTGGTCCGGGCCGTCGCAGACCAGGCGGACCACCGCCGTCGCGTCGTCCGGGAGGGCCTCCAGGGAGGCGGCGATCGCGGGCAGCGCCGACTCGTCGCCGAGCATGAGGTGCCACGCGGCCAGCGGGTCCGGGCGGTAGCCCGACGCCGGTCCCTCGAACACGAGCACGTCACCGGGCCGGGCGGCAGCCGCCCACGGCCCCGCCACGCCGGAGTCGCCGTGGACGACGAAGTCCACCGCCAGCTCGCGGGCGTCGTCGTCCCACGAGCGGACGGTGTAGCGGCGGCGTGCGGGCAGCTGCTCGCGCGCCAGCCCCGCGTCGCGCAGCGCCTTCGGGTCGAACACCGGCCCGTAGGGCGCCCCCGCCGGGGGGATCGCCACGTTGACGTACGCGTCGGTGCCCTCGGCGGGCCGGAACCCGTCCAGGCCCGGCCCGCCGAGGACCACTCGCACGAGCGCCGGCGTCAGCCGCTCGACGCGGACCACCTGTCCATGCACGCGGCCATGCTAGCCGCCAGGGTTAGGTGACCCTTACTCGCTCGTCCGGAGGGTCAGCCCCAGCAGCTCTTCGCCGCCCAGTCGGTGCCCTTGCTGTAGAGGCCGTCCACCGGCTTGTCGGTGACCAGCTGGGACCCCGTGTTGAAGAACGCCAGGCCGGGGGAGGACGACGGCACGTCACCGGTCAGCGCGTGGTCGATGACGGCGTCCAGACCCAGGCGGGCCATGCGCAGCGGGAACTGCATCGCCGTCGCGCCGATCTGCCCGGCGGCGACAGCCTTCACGCCGTCGCAGCCGCCGTCGATGGACACGACCGTCACCTGGTCGGCGCGCCCCGCGGCCTGCAGGGCCTCGTGCGCGCCCATCGCCGACCCCTCGTTGATCGTGTAGACGAGGTTGATCTTCGGGTCCGCCGCCAGGAGCTTCTCCATGGCGGCCTTGCCGCCCGCCGCGTCACCGCCGGTGACCGCGTGGCCCGAGATGCGCGGGTCCTTCTCGTCCCCGATCTTGCTCGGGTCGGCGAGGTCGATCCCGAAGCCCGACAGGAACCCCTGGTCGCGGGCGACGTCCACCGGGACCTGCGCGTCGCTGAGGTCCAGCATGGCGATGCGCGCCCTGGCCGGGTCGACGTTCCTCGCGGCCCACTGGCCGATCGAGCGGCCGGCGGCGAAGTTGTCCGTCGCGAACGTGGTGTCCACGGCGTCCGCCGGGTCGGTCGGGGAGTCGAGAGCCACCACCAGCAGGCCCTTCTGGCGCGCCTCCGCGATGGCGGGCAGCACGTCCTTGCCGGACGGCGTGATGAGGATGCCCTCCGCGCCCATCGCCTCCAGCTCCTTGATGGCAGCGATCTGGGTGGCGGTGTCGCTCTCACCGGTGCCGGCGTAGGAGCGGACCGTCACGCCGAGCGCTGAGCCCTCCTGCTCGGCGCCGGCTCGCAGCGCCTTGAAGTAGCCGCTGTCGGCGGTCTTGGTGATGAGACCCACCACCGGCGTGGACGAGGCGGCCCCCACCGACGCGGAGCCGCAGCCGGAGGTGGCCAGCAGCGCCGCGCAGCCGGCGGCTGCGGCGAGGACGCGGGCGGTGGTGCGGGTCGTGGTGCGGGTCGTGGTGCGGGCGGTGGCGCGCGTGCGCGCGGGGGAAGGCGTCATGGTCCGTCAGCTCCAGGGGACGTCGGGGTGTCGCGGGGTCGGAAGGGGTGGCTCAGTACTGGAACTGGGCCAGCCGGTCGCGCACCGAGGCGGACAGGTCAGACAGCTCGCGGGACGACGAGCGGGCGGTCGCCGCCGCACCCGTGGTCTGGCTGCTCGTCTGGACGACGGCGGCGATCGCGCCAGCGATGCTCGACGACTGCTGCGAGATGTCCGTGACGTTGCGGGCCATCTCCGCGGTGGTGGCGGACTGCTCCTCCACGGCGGAGGAGATGGTCAGCTGCTTCTCGTGGATGGTGCCGATCACCGAGCGGATCTCGGCGATCCGCTCCACGGCCAGGGCCGTGGTCCGCTGGATGGCGCTGATCTTCTCGGTGATGTCCTCCGTGGCGCGAGCGGTGCCCTGGGCGAGGTCCTTGACCTCGCTGGCGACGACGGCGAAGCCGCGGCCCGCCTCACCGGCCCGCGCGGCCTCGATGGTGGCGTTCAGCGCCAGCAGGTTGGTCTGCGCGGCGATGGTGGTGATCGTCTGGATGATCTCGCCGATCTCCGTGCTGGCGGTGTCGAGGTCGGCGACCGCCTGGGAGGTCTCGGCGGCCGCGGCGACGGCGCCGGAGGCGACCTGGGAGACCGAGACGGCCTGCTCGGAGATCTCCGCGATGGACGCGCTCATCTGCTCGGTCGCGGCGCTGATGGTGGACGCCGCCGAGGACACCTGCTGGGCGGAGTCGGCGACCACGCTGGTCTGGGTGACCGACGCCTCCGAGGCGGTGGTGAGGTCGGCCGCCACGTGGTCCATGCCCTGGGAGGCCTCGGCCATCGTGGACGCGGACTGGGAGAGGGCTCCGACGGTGCTGCGCAGCGACCGCAGCGCGGCCCCGAGGGCCCGTCCCATGTCGCCGATCTCGTCGCGTCCGGTCTCGTCCACCTCGGCGGTGAGGTCACGAGCCTCCACGCGCTGCAGGGACGCGACCATGCGGCGCACCGGCACCAGCACGGACCGCCCGACCCAGGCGTTCGCGCCGACGAGGACGACGAGGCCGATCAGCCCGCCGACGGCCAGTGCCAGCACCGCGCGGGAGCGGACGGCGTCCGCGTCTGCCCTGGCCCGGGAGGCGTCCGCGTCGATCAGGTCGCTGACGACCTTCTGCTGCAGCGTGATGGACGCGGCGGACGCCGCCAGCTGGCCGAGCATCGCCCGGCCCAGCTCGCTGCCCGGGTCGATCCGGGGGAGCACCGACATCTGCTCCTGCGCGCCGTCGAGGTAGGCCTGGTAGTCCGTGCGCAGCTGCTGGACGGCAGCGCGGGCCCGGGGCGAGAGGATGCTGGGGTCCACGCCCTGCCAGTCGGTCGCCGCGGCCTTCTGCGTGCTCTCGAACGCGGTGCCGGCGGCCTGGGCTCCGGCACCACCACCGGACAGCAACGCGTCCCGGAGGATCACCTGCACCTGGTCGATGTGGCCCGCCAGCGCGGTCATCCGCTGGCCGGCGCGGCTCAGCTCCAGCGCGCGCTGGCTGCTGTCGCTCACGGATCCAGCGTCACGACGGTGAAGCCGGACAGCAGCGCGATGAGCGCCGCTCCGGTGCCGGCGAGCGCGAAGAGCTTGGCCTTGATGGTGGTGCGGCGGGGCTGCAGCCTGTTGAGCAGCACGAGGACCTCCAGGGATGCCGGTTCCACACCTGGATCGGTCGGTGCGCGCGCCTGGTGGAGGGGATGCAGCAAGATCCTTTCTCCGGTGTTGCCGAGAGCACGACCTGCTGCAGGTCCCCTGGTGTCAGCGCAGCAGCCAGAGCGGGTCGTCGAGGAAGCGCTGCGCGCACTGCAGCGAGCCCGGCAGCTGCGCGTCGAAGAGCCCCTCGGGCAGCGCGTCAGCCCGGTGGCCGGTGGTCCAGCCCAGCAGCTGGAGCCGCCTCAGCATCGCCAGCGCGCAGGCGTGCAGGAGGTCGACCTCTGACAGCGGGGACACCTCGCGGTAGCCGGCCACCCACGCCCGCGCCATGGCCGGCGCGTACGGCTCGTGGTCGACGAAGCTCAGGGCCGCCGCGAAGTCGTAGAGGTAGAACCCGAAGCCGCAGTCGTCGAAGTCGATGACCGTCAGGGCGCCACCGGCCCCGGCCATGATGTTGGAGGGCCGCAGGTCGGCGTGGATCAGGCCCCGGTGCTCACGGGTCGCCGGGAGGTCGGCCAGCAGCTCCAGCGCACGGTCCTGCGCCCTCGCGAGCAGCAGCTCGTCCTCAGCCCGCTGGACGGCGGCCTCCCACGGGCCCCAGCGAGCCGTGGGGCCCACCAGGTCCGGCAGGTCCCACGTGAACCGCTCGAAGGCGTGCGGCAGCTCCCAGGACCGCGCGTGCTGGTGGAACCGCGCCGTCCACCGGCCGATCGTGCGGTAGCACTCGGCGGGGTCGTCGAGGTCCTCCAGCGGGGACCCCTCCACGAACCGCGTCGACACGCACGCCCACCCGTGCCCGCGGGTGTCCTTGACGACGGCGGTGAAGCCCCCGCGGACCGTCGGCACCGGGTCGATGAGTCGCACCTCGTCGAGCGCGTGCAGCGCTCCCAGCCAGGCGATCTCGCTGGCGATGGCGGCCGGTCCGCCCACGTACCCGGGCTGGGACACGCGGACCACGCCCACGGGGCGCCCGTCGAGGTCCAGCCGGAAGGTGGCGTTCTCCGAGACCGTGATGAGCGGCATCTCCACCCGCATCGGCTCCAGCCCCCACGCGGCGCAGACGCCGCGGTGCAGCCAGTACGGGGCCGGGGCGCCCTTGCCGAGCGCGTCGAAGGCGTGCAGGGAGACGTCGGTGCTGGGCTGCTCGACGAGCTCTGCGCGAGTGGTGGCGGTCACACCCGGATCGTGACCACCGCGGGACCTCCTGGGAGCTGGCGAAACAGGTCCTTAACGCGGCTCCCCCAGACTCCGCCCGTGACCGCTCCGCCGACGACCCCGCCGACCACCCGATCCACGATCATGGACACCAACAGCTTCCGCCCGGAGGAGGCCGACGGCGTCGACGAGCGGACCCTGGCGCTCGCGCGCCGCCGCTCGCAGCTGCTGGGCCCGGCGTACCGCCTCTTCTACCGCGATCCCGTGCACCTCGTGCGCGGCTCCGGGTCGCACCTGTTCGACGCTGACGGCGAGCGCTACCTCGACGTCTACAACAACGTCGCGAGCGTGGGGCACTGCCACCCGCGGGTGGTGGCCGCGGTCCAGGAGCAGGTGGCCACGCTCAACACCCACACCCGCTACCTGCACGAGGCGGTGCTCGACTACGCCGAGGACCTCCTGTCCACGGCTCCCGACGAGATCAGCCAGCTGATGCTGCTGTGCACCGGCTCGGAGGCCAACGACCTCGCCGTCCGGGTCGCCCAGGCGCACACCGGCGCCCGGGGCGTGGTCATCTCCTCGGAGGCCTACCACGGCAACACCGACACCGTCTCCCAGCTGTCGCCGGCGCTCGGCACCGCGCAGCCGATCGGCCCCTGGGTGCGCACGGTGCCCGCGCCCGACCCGCGCCTCGCCGCGGCCGAGGGCTCCGACGACGTCGCCGCCTGGTTCGCCGCGAAGGTCGCGGCGGCTGCCGACGAGCTGCAGGAGGCCGGTCACGGCGTCGCCGCGCTGCTCGTCGACTCGATCTTCTCCTCCGACGGCGTGTTCCCCGACCCCGCCGGGTTCCTCGCGCCGGCCGCGGCCGCGGTGCGCGCCCGGGGCGGCGTGGTCATCGCCGACGAGGTCCAGCCCGGGTTCGCCCGCACCGGGCGCGCCTTCTGGGGCTTCGCGGGCCACGGGCTGGTCCCGGACCTCGTCACCACGGGCAAGCCGATGGGCAACGGGATCCCGGTCTCGGGCCTGCTCGCGCGCCCCGAGGTGCTGGCGTCCTTCGCCGACCACCTGCCGTACTTCAACACCTTCGGCGGCAACCCCGTGTCCGTGGCGGCCGCGCAGGCCGTGCTCGACGTCATCCGGGACGAGGACCTGCAGGGCAGCGCTCTGAGGGTCGGGGCGGCGCTGCGGGACGACCTGCGCACCCTCGCGGCCCACAGCGACCTCCTCGGCGAGGTCCGCGGGTCGGGTCTCTACACCGGCCTCGAGGTGGTCGACCCGGACACCGGCGCCGGGTCCACGGCGCTGGCCCTGGACGTGGTCGAGGCGCTGAGGCAGCGGCGCGTCCTGACCTCCGTCTGCGGGGCCGGTGGGGACGTGCTCAAGCTGCGGCCGCCGCTGGTCTTCTCCCACGAGGACGGCGCGTGGCTCCTGGAGGCGCTCGAGGACGCCGTGCTGGAGGTGGGCCGGCGCCGCCGGTGAGGCGGACCCCGGTCAGCCTCCCGTGACGCGCAGCAGGGGCGCCCGGGTGTCCCGGGCGCCCCTGCTGGACCGGTGTCGAGGTGGGTGTCGAGGTGGGTCCGGCGGTGTGTCAGACGGACAGGACCGCACCGACGCTGAGCCGGTCCGGGTCGGCGCCGATGACGGCGGCGTTCGCCGCGTGCAGCGACTGCCAGCTGGTGCCGGTCGACGCGGCGATGCTGGAGAGGGTGTCGCCGGGCTGCACGGTGTAGCCCGCACCGCTGCCGGAGCGGTCGGCGGACCGCGAGGCGGCGGGCGCCTGCCGGGAGGCCGAGACCTCGCTCGCGGCGCTGCCCTGCGCGTCAGCGCTGCTCAGGCCGAGCTTGGCGGAGCAGGCGGGCCAGGCGCCCCATCCCTGGGCGGCGAGGACCTTCTCGGCCACGGCGATCTGCTGCTCGCGGCTGGCGAGGTCGGCGCGTGAGGCGTACTGCCCGCCGCCGAAGCCGGTCCACGTGCTGGAGGTGAACTGGAGACCGCCGTAGAAGCCGTTGCCCGTGTTGGTCGACCAGTCGCTGGTGGACTCGCAGGCGGCCAGGCGGTCCCACGTGCTGGCGGAGGCCGCCTGGGCCGCGGTGCCCGAGAGGGCGACCAGGGGTGCTGCTGCCAGGGAGGCTGCTGCTGCGAGGGCGAGCAGGCGACGGCGGGAGCTTCGGACCGGGGCGTGTGTCTGCTGGGTCATCAGGGCTTCCACCCTGACACAGATGACCCAGAGTGTCGAAAAGAGCCCCGGGAAGCCCCTACCGTCACTGCTAGTAGTCGCCGGGTGGGCGACGAGCCCCGCAGCGGCGGTGGTGCAGGTCAGACGGACAGGACCTGGCCCGCGAAGATGCGGTTCGGGTTGCTGCCGATCACGGAGGCGTTGGCCGAGTAGACGGCCTGCCACGTGGTGCCCTGAGAGGCGGCGATCTTGGCCAGGGTGTCGCCCGCGGCCACCGTGTACGTGCCGCCGGTGCGGTCCGCCGAGCGGGAGGCTTGCGGGGCGCGCTGGGCGGCGACGTCGGACGCGGCCGGAGCGGCCCCGGCCGAGCCGGCCTTGTCGGCGCTGCCGAGCCCGAGCTTGGGCGAGCACGCGGGCCAGGCGCCCCAGCCCTGGGCGGCGAGGACCTTCTCCGCCACGGCGATCTGCTGCTCGCGGCTGGCGAGGTCGGCGCGGGAGGCGTACTGCCCGCCGCCGAAGCCGGTCCACGTGCTGGAGGTGAACTGGAGACCGCCGTAGAAGCTGTTCCCGGTGTTGATGGCCCAGTTCCCGGTGCTCTCGCACTGGGCGAGGCGGTCCCAGGTGTCCCCCGTCGCGGCTGACGCCGGGGCCGCCACGGCGACGACGGGGGCGGCGGCGACGGCGGCGGTGGCCGCGACGCCGAGGGCGCGGCGGGTGATGCGGCTCGGCTGGGGCTGGGCGCGGTGGCGGGCGTTGCGGCTCACGGGTGACCTCCGTGTCGACGGTGCTCCGGTCCCGGTCGCACTGCTGCTCGACCGGGCGTTCGCCCACAACCTACGGACGCGGTGTGCGTCCGTGGGTGCTTTTGGGCGAACTTGTGGACGACGCGGTGCGGACTACCGTCGTCGTGTGCCTCCGGACGGCCCTGAGCACACAGATCCGCGCAGCCCGCAGGGCAGCGCCGACGCCGGTGCCGCCCGTGCGCCCGGCCGGACCGTCCTGCACGTGGACCTCGACGCGTTCTACGCAGCTGTGGAGCAGCGCGACAAGCCCTCGCTGCGCGGCAAGCCCGTGGTGGTGGGCGGCACCGCCTGGCGCGGGGTGGTGGCCACCGCCTCCTACGAGGCGAGGGCCTTCGGCGTCGGCTCGGCGATGCCTACGGCCGCGGCGCGGCGCGCCTGCCCCTGGGCGGCCTACCTCGCCCCGCGCTTCGCGGCGTACCGCACGGCCTCGGCCCGGGTGATGGAGCTGCTGGCCGACCTGGCCGGTCCACCCGGGCTGCTGGAGCCGCTCTCGCTGGACGAGGCCTACGTGGACCTCAGCGGCTCCTCCTCCGGGCCTGACGACGAGGGCGTGCTGGCCGCCGTCGTCGCCTTCCGGGAGCGGGTGCGCACCGAGGTGGGGCTGACGGCCTCCGTGGGCGTCGGCACCAGCAAGCTCATGGCCAAGGTGGCCTCCGACCTGCGCAAGCCCGACGCCCTGCTCGTGGTGCCGGCCGGCGCGGAGCGCTCCGTGCTGGCGCCGCTGGGCGTGCGGGCGCTGCCCGGCGTGGGACCGGCCACCGAGTCCCGCCTGGCGGGCCTCGGCGTCAGCACTGTGGGCCAGCTGGCGGCCACCGACGAGCGCGAGCTGGTCTCCGTGCTCGGGCGCGCCGCGGGGACGGCCCTGCACGCCGCGGCGCTGGGGGTGGACCCGCGCCCCGTGGTGCCGGAGCGGGAGGCCAAGTCGGTGAGCGCGGAGGAGACCTTCCCCACCGACGTGGTGGACCGAGCCGTGCTCGCGGCGGAGCTGCACCGGATGGCCGGGCGCGTGGCCGAGCGGCTCCTGGCCTCCGGCGTCCGGGGGCGGACCGTCACGGTGAAGGCGCGCCGCTACGACTTCACGGCCCTGGCCCGCTCGGCCACCACCGCGGGCGGAGCGGGCGTGGCCACGGCGGAGGAGATCGCCGCCGCTGCCGCTCCGCTGCTGGCCGCCATCGACGCGACGGGTGGCCTGCGCCTCCTGGGCGTGGGGGTCTCCGGCCTGGTCGGCGCGCTCGACGGGCTGGACGACCCGGTCCAGGGTGACCTCCTCGCCGACCTCCTCGCCCCGTCGACCCTGCCCGGGCAGTCAGCTGGTGCCGACGGCCCCGACCAGACCGACGAGCACGGCGCCCCCGCGGACGCCCCCGAGGACGCCCCCGACGACGACGGGGTGGTCCCGCCTGCGTCGGCGCGACGCGGCGCCGCTGCCGTGGTGTGGCGCCCCGGCCAGGACGTCCTGCACGCCGAGCACGGAGCCGGCTGGGTCCAGGGCTCCGGCGTGGGTCGGGTGACGGTGCGCTTCGAGGGACCTCGCACCGCGGTCGGTCGGGTGCGCACGTTCGCCGTGGACGACCCCGCGCTGAGCGAGGCCGACCCGCCCGTGTGGTGACCCAGCTCGACGGGATCAGGGCAGGCATCCGTTCGTGGGGCTGCTGTTCCACGTGGGGCGCATGTGGCGAGTCGTGCGCCTTCTGGTCGGATCATGGGGCACACTGGTGCGTGCGCGGCAGAGTCCGACGCGCCGGGCCCGAGGGCCCGCGCCGGACCGCCCACCCGATCACCTCCCGCGCCGCGCCGGCGTGACGCCCCGGCGGGAGGTGGCCAGCCACCAGCGCCGAGGCGGACGCCCGCGCGCCGGACCGGCCTGCGCCGCGCCTCGCGCGCCGCGGCCCGAGAGGAACTCCACCGTGTCTCCCACCAACGCACCCGGCCACGGCACCCCTGGCCACAGCGGCCCCGGCCACACCTCCCCCTCTCGCCCGTCGGGCGCGGTCGCCCGCGACGGCTCCGGCGAGGGCGGCGCTCCCCGCCGCCGCCGGGGCGGACGCGGACGCGGCGGCAGCGGGCAGGGGCCCGCCGCCCGCCCGACCTCCGCGCCCCAGGGCTCCCGGGTCCTGGCCCCCGGCTCCCTGGCCTCGGGGTCCCTGGCCCCCGGTGCCCCCGACCGCCCGGCGCGGGGCGGCGGCGCCCAGCCGCCCGCGCCCCGCGCCGCGAGGCCGGCCGCCGACGCCCCCGCAGCGGCCCCCCGGGCCGCGGCGCCCGCGGCGCCCGCGGCGCCCGCGGCACCGGT